>CAYMSY010000176.1:0-6558 GCA_964393195.1 uncultured Alcaligenaceae bacterium
GCAGGCTTCGGGGCTTTGCTCCTGAGCGGTGTAGCCATGGCGGGTTCGGTTGCGTCGGTCGTATTGTCGATTACGCCGCCTTCGGTCAATTTCGGAGCGCTCTTGCCGGGACAGGCCTCGTCACCGCAGGTGGTAACCATCACCAACACATCGCTGACAGACACCGCGAATCTGATTAGCGGCATCTTCGTACCCGCCACTCCCGAGTGGACCAGCACAGCCACAACCTGCGGATCGACGTTGGGGCCGACACAGTCGTGCACCTACACGTTTCAGTTTCGTGGAAGCACACCCGGCACCTACACCAACGCTCCGGTGTTCAACTGCACGACAGCCGTTTCGCAGGCCATTGCCGGCCTCTCGATCACCTGCAATGGCACTACGCAGCTTTTCAACCGCTTCCTTGCCAATGTGGTGTCGGGAGTCGTCCCCACCATGACACCCGCCGGTCTCACGGCGCTGTTCGCTGCTGTGCTCGGCATTGGTCTCTGGGGCGGATTGCGTCGCAAGACGCGCAATAACTGAGCGGAATATCCGCTGGTGAGCAAAAGGGCGGCCTAGCCGCCCTTTTTCATTTCTGATGTTCTGGCATTGCGGACAGTGACGATTGCCGCACGAACGGCTGCAACAGCGTGGGCCAAAGCCGCGCCGCCCGTTCCGGTGGCATCGTCTCCAGACCGAAATCCGACTGTGTCGGCGCTCCCGTCGCCGGGAGCTGCAGCGTTCCGAACATCCGGTCCCAGAGAGACAACAAGCCGCCGTAATTGCTTCCGAAGAAGCGCGCGTCGCTACTGTGGTGCAGGCGGTGCAGCCGCGGCGTACAGATCAACCATGCGGCAGCGCGATCCCATTTCTCCGTTAGCCATACGAAATCAGTGTGCTGAAGGATGCCGAGCACACCGCCGATCGCCGTGCGCAGCAACACCACTTCGGGCGACAAGCCAAGCGTAATGAGCACCAGCAGCAAATAAATCGTTGTCGCGAGCGCATGCAACGGGTGTGCGCGGAACGTGGTGCTCGCGTCGACGTGCGGGTCCGCATGGTGCACCGCGTGCAGGCGCCACAGCCAGGGCACCTGATGGCTCAGCCGGTGCCATGCATACTCCAGCACGTCTACCAGCAGAAACCCGACCAGCCAAAGGACCGCTGCTGGTAGCGGCCACATTGCGAACACGCCCACGCCCAGACCACGCAACATGGTCGGCAACGTCAGCGCCAGCGTTCCAAGCAGAAGACTGCCGAGTACGCTGCCAATGATCATCAACGCGACATTGGTCCCCCACCGTCGGCCGCGCTGATCGTCAGCATGGCGGACGACCAGCGCCTCAAGCGCCGAGACGGCGACGGTCAGACCAATCAGGAACAGCGTGAGATTCATTCGGTGCGGTGTGTGTTGCGAGGAGGTTTGTCTGATTGTCTCGCATCGCTTGGCGCTCAGGGTTGATGATGCATTAGCGCCGACGGTGCCGGGTAGAGCGGTTCTCAGATACCGTTTGTCGGTCCTCTGATGAGAAGACGCTGTTACTTGGCGGGCAAAACCTAAAATATGCATTCATCATAACGGTCCATTACTTCATGCCGTTCGGCCGCGCCGCGTTGTCTTCTTTGCTTTGCTCTTTTGCATTTGGTGTTCTTGCGCAGATCACGCCTCCACTTGACTCGAAATCGTTCGTTGACGCTGAATCCGTGGAGTTAGGTCCGGCGCCGATCGCCGACCGCGAATTGCTGCAACAGTTTTCTTTGCCAAGTGAGGCAAGTGGCCAACCAAAAGCCAACCAGTCCAATTTGACCCGGGCACAAGTGGTGACCCTTTACAACACACTGTATGTGCCCGGAAGTTCAGCCACAATGGGCTGGACCGGCGTGGGGACACCAACATGTACGCCGGGTACGACAAACGCAAGTTTCCGCCAGGCGGTCTTGGATCGCATGAATTTCTTCCGCCAGGTCGCAGGCTTGCCAACAATTACATTCTTCACGAGCGCCGACACAATTGGCATCAACTCGCAGTCATCTGCTCTGATGCAGGGAAGTAATAGCTGGACTGCAGTAAATCCGCATGCGCCGCCTGCCAGTTGGACTTGCTACACGTCAGGCGTGGCCACGGCGGCTGGCAAAAGCAATCTGGGCAAGGGCGTTAGCGGCCCGAGTGTCATCACCGCATACATTGACGACAACGGCACCACCAATAACGTGGTCGGCCATAGGCGCTGGATTCTGTATCCGCCACTTGCGAAAAGTTTCTCCGGCGACGTACAGACTACTGCGGGCTCACCATCCGTAACCAGCGCAAATGACCTTTGGGTGATTGCGGACGGCGCCGACGGCACCTGGGGTTCGCGGCCCTCGATGCCGAACGGGGTTGCGTGGCCACCCGGCGGATTTGTGCCTTACCAAGTGCTGCCGTCCGCGTCCAACCGATGGTCGTTCAGCTACCCTAACGCAGATATGTCCGCAGCCGCGGTCACCGTTACAAAGAACGGACAGCCGGTTGCGATCTTGGCGTACGACACTCGAGACAACGCCGGTTACGGTGACGCGACGGTTGCGTTCCGACCCAACAATAACTCGGGTAGCGGCACTGCTGTGTCTTATGCCAGCCCGGGCGCAGTTGATCAGCCCTATGTGATTACAGTCTCCGGTATGACAGGCTCGGGAGTGCCGTCGTCTGTGACGTACACCGTGACGGTGATTGACCCATCCATTAATCCCAATGCAACCATCACTGGTTTGATAACCAATGGAGCAGGTGTTTCCGGAGTTCAGTTCTGTGCGAATCCGTCGGCTGGAGTCAGCTGCAATACCTCTGATGGATCCGGTGCCTATAGCTGCACGGTGCCTTCGGGCTGGACCGGAACGCTGCATTCGCCCATTGTGAGCGGCAACCGCATTCCCGCACAGGTGTTTTCGACCGCGGTGACGGGGCCAACGACACGCAACGTCACGGCAAAGACGAGCGCGAGCCTCCCCTGCAACCTGGACATCGACAACAACGGTCTGCTCGAACCCGCGATTGATGGCGTGGCGATGCTTCGCCGCATGTACGGTTTCGGGCAAAACATGATGACCGGGCTGTCGGGCACCTGCGCCCAGAACACGTCCGCTTCCGCGCTGTTTTCGGCAGCCAATCCGGCCAATTTCAACGTGACCGGTGGTGCGTCAGTGCTCCCCGCGACCGATGGGCTGACGCTGCTGCGGGTGATGCAGGGCAGCGCCGGCGCGTCGGTGACGAACGGCATCGGGCTTTCTTCGGAGTCGGGCGCCACGCGTACCCTCTGGGGAACCGGCAGTGATGGTCAAATCAGGGCATGGCTCAATTCCACGTGCGGCACCGACCTGTAACAACCTTCCTGCTTGCAGCGGGCGTCTGGCTGTGCTGCATGTTCGCGGTCCATGCCGCAGCGCCGTCTGTCGGTGATACCCGTGCGACCGATGCCGCCAAAGCAGCAACGTTGCCGGCAGATCCGGTCAGCGGACTGATCGTCAAGTTTGATTCCGGCAATCCGGCTGTGGCGTTTGCCCCCAATGTGCGTGCGGAGACGCTGTCACGCGCGCTTGGGGCGTTTGATGCGAGGTTGCGTTTCTCTCGCGGGGTCGGTATTGGCGCCGAGTTGCACAAACTGGATCAGGCGGTGCCACTTGCAGACGCTGAGGCGATGGCGCGCGCGTTGTCACAGGTTCCGGGCGTTGTGTACGCCGCGCCCAACCGTGTCATCCGGCCGCAGGTCGTACCGGTTGATCCGCGGTTTTCTGACGCCGGACAGTGGGGGTTCAAGTACTCGCCCGGTAGCATTGAGGGGGCAAACTTCACCTCGGCGTGGGACATCACCAAGGGCCTGGCGTCGCAGACGATTGGCATCATTGACAGCGGGATCGCCTATGCCAATCCGGAGCTGACCTACCAGCTGCGATACAACACCCTCTTTCCGTTCGGCGGTTATGACTTCATGACCAACGCGGACAATGCCGGAGACGGCGATGGCCGCGATCCGGACCCGGAGCAGTATCACCCCGAGGCCTGTGCGCACGGTGTCCACGTTTCCGGCACCATCGCCGCACAGACCAGTTTCAGCGGTAGCAGCTATGGCGTGGCCGGCGGCGCGTCGCAGTCGAAGATCCTCATGGCACGCGTGTTTCGCCAGTTCGGCGATGATGCCGATGCGATCGACGCGATGCTCTGGCTGAGCGGGGCCACCGTGGCAGGCGTCGCGGTGAATCCGAATGTGACGCGCGTCATCAACATGAGCTTTGGCGGTCCCGGAGGCTGCGGCGCGGCGTATCAGGACGCCATCGACACGCTGGTTTCGCGCGGCGTGCTGGCAGTGACGGCGGCCGGCAATAGTGCGGTGGACGTGTCCGGTTTCGCGCCGGCGAACTGTCGCGGGACGTTGCGGGTCGCGGCCGCCGACATCAACGGTAATCGCGCGAGCTTCAGCAACTACGGCAGCAGCATCGGCATCGCCGCGCCGGGGGTTGGCATCCTGTCTACCGGCGAAACGCTCGACAATTTATGTGTGAAAGAAGGTACCTCGATGGCGGCGCCGCACGTGACCGCTACCGTCGCGCTCATGCAGGCGACGACGCCTTCGCTCACGGTCAATCAGTCGCGACTGGGCATCCGCGCCGGCGCGCGACCGTTCGCCGGCGGCAGCTCCTGCACCACGGCCATCTGTGGCGCCGGGCTGCTTGACGCTTATCGCTCGGTGCAGGCGGTGACAGGCAGCACGTCCTATGTGGGCCTCAACGAATCCTCGGTCAGTGTGCGCGAAAACGACGGCAACGTGACCTTCACCGTGTCGCGTATCGGAAATCCGGGGGGCAGTGCCAGCGTCAACGTCGCTGCGGTCGGAGACACGGCGACACTGGGGCTGGATTTTTCTGCGGCGACCCCGGCGACGCTCAGCTGGGCCGCCAACGACATGAGCGACCGCGCGGTCACGGTGCCCGTGCTTTACCGATCGGGGGAGCAGGGCACGCGCAGTTTCCGGCTGGAACTCAGCGCGCCGTCCGTTGGGGTGACGCTGGTAACGCCAACATCGGTCAACGTGCGCATCACCGAGGTTGACTGCAACACGGTGACGCCCATTGCCTTCGGACAGGTGTTGAGCGGTGGCCTCGACGCTTCGCTGCCGGCGAACTACTGCCACGGCGGCGTGCGCGGGCCCGAGTACAACACCGTTCGCTACAGTTTTTCCGGAACGGCGGGCGATCAGGTTTCGGTCAATGTGCGCAGCACCACGCCTACGCCGGGCGTGCTTGATCCCTACATTTACCTGCTGGCGCCGAATCGGGACATCCTTACCGAGAACGACGACATCAAGAACACCATCCTGCGCGATTCGCTGATCAATTCGTTCACCCTGACCACGACTGGCACCCACTACATTGACGTCACGACCTGGAGCGCCTCGCAGGAAGCCACCGGCAGCTATCAGATCCGGCTGTCGAACTGCGGCCCGTACTTTGCCGGCGCGAGCTGCAACGCCGATGCCGACGGCGACGACAGGGCGGATGCGAGTGATGCGTTGTGGGTATTGCGGCAGTTGCTCGGGTTTACGCCGGCCGCAGTGACCAGCAATACCAATTTCAACAGTTGCTCGGCCCGCAACAGCGGCCTCAGCCTCGCCAACTTCATCAATGCACAGGGCACGGCGACCGGGCCGGGCGGCGCGATTCCGTACGACATCGACGGTGACGGCCAGGTGTCGGCGCTGACCGACGGGCTCATGCTGCTGCGTGCGACGCTCGGACTATCGGGCAGCGCGGTCGTCAACGGCGCCACGGCTGCCGGCGCACCACGAACGACGTGGGCGCAGGTACAGCCTTATCTGCGCTCTCAGTGCGGTCTCAACGTCGCACCGTGAGGCATTTTTCGCTGACAGCTTTGTCGTGAAACCACGTATGAATGGGGCATAGGGCGACAAAAACGAAAAAATCGACTTTATGTGATTTTCTTCGTAAAGCCCTTTGTGAACGCCATTTCAGCAGAAAGCTGATTCAAGAAAATACGAGAAAAAGCGTACCGGAACGCCCGGCTGCCACTAACCGGACGCATCAGGTCGGCGCACCGCCGCCCCGCGCAGCGCGTCGCGTGCGGCCCTGCCAGCGATAACCCTGTTCCGATGCACGCCGGTGCCGCGCCAGTTTCGGGTCGGCGGTAATCGGTCGATACAGCTCAACGCGGTCACCATCGGCGAGGACCGTCGTCAGCGGCATGCGACGCCCCCAGATGCCGACATCCTCCTCGTTCACGTGCTTGGCCAACTCTGCCAGTGGCGTGCCGGCTTCTTTCAAGGCGGCCAGCGCCGCCAGGGCATCGGCCAGCGTCGCCCCCGCCGCCAGCTCAAGTCGTCGCTGCGCCACGCGGTCGGCCTGCGCGGCCACAATCTGTATGTGTAGGGTCGTCACGGTGGTCAGCCTCACACCGTCACAGCTGCAGCTGGTCGGCGCGGCGCACAAATGCATCCACGAACGACGCCGCGATGCGGTCAAACACCGGTGCTACCAGCGAACCGATGATGCCCTCAAAGGCGTAAATCAGCTCAAACTCCACCTTGC
>CAYMSY010000177.1:0-6531 GCA_964393195.1 uncultured Alcaligenaceae bacterium
CGCCATCACCGTTTCGTAAAAGGTCCGGATGGCTGCCCGTTCTGCCGAAAGCTGTCCCAGCGGAACAACCGCACGTTCGGCGCCCTGCAGACGAATGGCATGCTGCTGCGAGCGCAACGTGCGGTAGGCACTGCCCGCCGCCGCGCCGATGTCCAGCGGCACCAGGCCAAGTTCTCCGGCTCGAATCGACAGCGCGATGTTGCCGTGGTTGGCACGCATGGTCGGGTGGCGTTCGGCATACCGAAGCACCAGCGCCTGCACTGCGAACTCGAGATCGACGATTCCGCCAGCGTCGTGTTTGATGTCGAACTGTTCATCGCGCCTCTTGTTCGGGTGACCTTCGGCCACTTTGGCACGCATGGCGATGATTTCGTCGCGCAGCGTCGGCCAGTCGCGCTGCCGGGCAATGATTTCTTCGCGGATTTGCTCAAACGCAGCACCGGCCTCGGCATCGCCTGCGGCGTGGCGAGCGCGCGTGAGGGCCTGGTGTTCCCAAGTCCAGGCTTTTTCGCGCTGGTACTCGGCAAACGCCGCCACCGTTGACAGTAGCAGCCCGGCGGCACCGTCCGGCCGCAGGCGAACGTCAATGTCATAGGCGCGACCCGCTGCGGTCATGGTGGTCAGCCAGCTCTGGAAACGTTGTGCGACACGGGTCAGCTGGTCGCGGTGATTGACTGCCGTGTCCGGCATCAGGAAGATGAGATCAAGATCGCTCGCGTAGCCGAGCTCCTTGCCGCCCCAGCGACCATAAGCGATAACCGCCAGCCGCGCCTCCGGCGGCAGCTTCGCGCCGTCAAGCAGGCGTGCCAGCGTGATGTCCACCACCACATCGGCCAGTGCCGACAAATGATCCGACAGCGTTTCGAGCGGCAACAGTCCTGCGATGTCCTTCAGCAGCAAGCGGAACGTCTCGCCCTGCTGGAAGTGGCGGATGCTGTCGATCGCGCGCTCGGCGTCGTCACCGGCGTCAGCAAGACGACCGAGCAGATCGCGGCGCCACTGCCCGTAGTCAATCGGATTGCCAAGCGTGCGGCCGTCCATCAGTTCATCCAGCAACAAGGGGTGGCGCGCCACGTAGCGCAATGCCCAGTCGCTTGCCGCGGCGAGATCAATGACACGATCGAGCACCTGTGGCCGTTCGATCATCAGCGCCAGATAGCTCGACCGTGAAGCAACTCCGAGCAGCAAATCCAGCGTGCGCTTGCAGGCCGCGTCGGGCTGCGATGTGGTCTTCGCATATTCAAGCGTCGACCGCACCAGCCGCTCGAAGCGTTCCCGGCTGACGGCGGGCAACGCGCGAACTTTGGCGCTGTCGAGCGTGGTGCGAACATAGGCGGCAGTCGCCTCGGCGTCGGTATAGCCGGCGGCTTCCAGCGTGGCCACGTCGTGCGCCGGCGCCGTTATGGCGGTTGGTACGGTGCTTTGCGCCGAGATGCGGGCAGCGGTGTCCTCGCTGACACCAAACGCGCCATTCAGCGTACCGTCGAAGAACACGGCGACATCCTCGCGTGTGGTGCGCAGTTGCCGGTCAAGCGCGTCCGCATCGGCAAAGCCAAGCGCATGTGCCAGGTCGGTGCGCTCCTGCTCACCGCGCGGCATGGTTTGTGTTTGCTGGTCATCGCGGTACTGAAGCACATGTTCGACGCGTCGCAACAAGCGGTAGTGTTCGGTTAGCCGTGCCGCCTGTTCCCGAGTGATCTTGGCCGCTGCGGCGAGCGCGGCGAGCGCAGGCAGTGTCGGTTTGATACGCAGGCTCGGGTCGCGTCCGCCGCGCACGAGTTGTCGCAATTGCGCACCGAACTCCAGTTCGCGGATACCACCGCGACCGAGTTTGATGTTGTTCTGGTCATTTTTCTCGGCGCGTAGCTGTGCGTGCAGCTCGCGCATACCGGCGACGGCATCGAAGTCGAGGTAGCGACGGAACACGAAGGGCGTGGTCAGCGACGCCAGCGGCGCCGCCAGCGATCCCGTGGCAACACGCGCCTTGAGCCAGGCAATGCGCTCCCACATGCGGCCTTGTGCGACGAAATACTGCTCCAGAAAGTCGAGCGTGGGCACCATCGGACCGGCATCGCCGTAAGGACGCAGGCGGGTGTCGACGCGAAACACGAACTCGCCATCGATTTCCTGATTGAGCGTGCGCGTGATGCGCCGGGCCAGCAGGTTGAGCGAATCCATCGCTTCGACCGACGGCTCATCGCAGATGAACACGATATCGATGTCGGATGACGCGTTGAGCTCCTGTGCACCGAGCTTGCCCATCGCCACCGTCGAAAAACCAAACGGCGGTTCGGCATCGCCAAAGATGTCAGTGCTGTGAGTGGCAGTCGCCGCCGCGAGAGAAAGGTCCGCAAAGTCAGAAAGGTCAGCAACCAGCTCTTCAAACGGCGCGTCCAGTGCGAGATCACGCAGGACGGTGCGCAGCATCAACTCACGGCGCATGCGCCTTAGCGTTTGGTCAATGGTGGCGCTGGACGGTGTCTTCAACTCGGTCCGCCATGCGGCCAGCGGCGGTCTCAATGCAGCGGTGGCCGACACGGCGTCAGCCAGGGCAGCGTCACGGCGGGCTACACGCTGGGCAAAATGGCTGTAGTTGAACGCTTTGGCAATGCCCGAGGTCTCATCCATACGAATCTACGTCGATACAATGCCTTGAGTATGCAGGAGAAGCCCGGTTCAACAGAAGCGCCAGGTGTCCCGACGGGGGCGCCGGTGACGTGTCCTTCCGGGTGGCGACGCTGGACCGGACACGGCATCCGTGTCACTTTCTGGTCCATTCTGGCGGTCACGCTGCTGTTTGTCGCTGTGGTGGCCGTTACCCGGTTCTGGCTGGTTCCGAACGCGGACAGCTTTCGACCGCGCGTCGTTGCCGAGCTGACCCGACTCACGGGCCAGCGTGTTGTGATTGGCGGCTTTGAGGCGGGCTGGAACGGCTGGTCGCCCGAACTCAAGATGACGCGACTGCAAATTCTTGACACCCGCGGTCGCACGGTGTTGCAACTGCCGGAGGTCGACACCACCATTTCCTGGCGCTCGCTGTTCTTTTTTGAGCCTCGGCTGAGCGCGCTGACCGTGCGTGCGCCACGTGTGGTGGTCCGCCGGACCGCTGAAAATGCCCTGACGGTGGCTGGTATTGACCTGGACCTTTCAAACCAGAGCGAGGGGGATCCGGGACTCGTCGAGTGGCTGCTGAAGCAACGGCTGGTGCAGATTTCCGGCGGTGAACTCGAATGGCAGGATGAATGGCGCAAGCTGCCTCCGGTACGGCTTCAGAACGTCAACATCCGGTTGGTCAACAGCGGTTCACATCACAGCATCGGCATGAATGCGGTGCCGCCGCCTTCGCTCGCGGCGCCGATTGATCTGCGCTGCGAATTTACTGGCTCCGACATGCGCAAGATCAGCGACTGGGACGGTCTTGCGTATTTGCGCGCTGACTACGCCGATCTTGGCGCTTTGACACGCTATTTCCCGCTACCGCTTCAAGTTTCGCGAGGCGAGGGGGGGATGCAGGCCTGGTTTGAGTTTGAAGATGGTCGGCCGGTTGCCGTAACGACCGATCTGGCGGTGAAAAATGCCCGCATCCAGTTGCCTGCGGCGACCGCCGGCAGCGGCGCAATTCCGCCGGAACCGCTTGACCTCGCCACGTTGACGGGGCGCCTGTCGTGGCGCGAAAAGAAGCTTAGCCGTGGCGACGCGAAACCGCTGATTTCCCAGCAGCGCTGGTCGATTCGCGATGTCGTCGCCATCACGCCCGCCGGGGTTCGGGCGCCTACTGGAACCGGCGAGGTGCTAATTGATTACCGAGATGACATAGTCACTGGTGGCGCTTTACGGGTGGCAGAACTGGATGTCGGTAACGCGGCCGCTATCGCCCGCACGTTGCCACTTACCGCAGAGGTTGCGAATCAGCTTGTGGCATTGCAGCCGTCGGGCTTTGTGCGTAACGCCGATTTGAAATGGCAGGATGAGGGCGCCAGCGCCACACTGGGCCGTTTTTTTGTCGACGGCGGCGCCGAACTGCGCAATCTGTCATGGCGGCAACAAGGCAGCGCCCTGGGTGTCACTGGCCTCAACGCGATCGCCAAAGGCTCGAGCCAGCGCGGCGAACTGACATTGCTGGTCGGCTCGCAGGAAAGCAAGAATGACAAAAGCCGACGCCCCATGACGCTGGATTTCGGCCACCATTTCGATGCGCCTCTCGTGTTTGACGGATTGCGTGGCAAGCTGTCATGGAAGCGCTCTCCCGGCAAGGACGGGGCGCCCGCAGCAATAGCCGTAGATATCTCGGGTGTCGAATTCGAGAATGCGGACGTAGTCGGACGCGTCAACGGCACGTGGGAGAGTGATCGCCTGGGGCCGGGCATAGCCAATATGACCGGCTCCCTGTCCCGTGCGGAGACGACGGCCATCCACCGCTACTTGCCGACGTCGATGTCCGAACGCACGAGGCAGTGGCTAAAGCAGGGCATTCTGGGTGGTACATCGCAGGATGCGAAGTTCACGCTCAAAGGCGCGCTATGGCATTTTCCGTTCCGCAACGACGAGAATGGAATCTTTGAAGTCAACGCGCAGGTGACGGGCGGCATCCTTGACTATGCAGATCGCTGGCCGCGCGCTGAAAACATCAACACGCGGCTGCTGTTTCGCGGCGCCCGCATGGATGCGCAGGTCGCTGGCGCAACTATCGCTGGCGTACCCATCGCGGCGACCGACGTTCGCATCGCGGATATGGGCGCCGATTCGCCGGTGCTGGAAATCAAAGGATCGGCTGCCGGTCCGATGGATGCATTTTTGCGCTGGACTGTCGCCAGTCCGGTGAACGGCTGGCTTGATGGTTTCCTGCAAAACGCCCGGGCGACAGGTACCGGGCGCCTGAATCTCACACTCAACATGCCACTTGACGCGGTGGAGCGTACGAAACTCAATGGTGAGTTCGCATTCTCTGGAAATCACATAGAGCTTGGCGGCGATATTCCTCCGCTCGATAGCGTCAATGGGCGACTGCGATTCACCGAAAGCGACGTACGCGCTAACGAAATCAGCGCAGAGGCGCTTGGTGGACCGCTCAAGCTGTCGATAGTCACAGAGGCTGGCCGCATCAAAACAGTCGCGACCGGCAACGCGGCGTTGGAAAAGGTCCGTGAACGCTATGCCTACCCGCTGATTGATCAACTGACAGGAACCGTGCAATGGCAACTGGACATGAGCCAGCCAACACGTGTGCCGGCCGGGGCGGTAGCCGATAGTACGATGCAGATCACGGCGACTACGGTACAGCCGAGATGGCCGCTGGACACCATCGTGCAACTGCCCGCTGGTCCGCGTGATGCAGCGGCGCCGATCCGGGCCGTGTTGGCCCGCGCACAACTCGATCGCGGTCGCGATCGCCTGACCATCGATTTGCCGGGGCAACTGCACGCAATCCTCGAACGCACGGCAGCGAATGCTGCGGGTCTGCGAACAGTTGAGCGCGCGACGCTTGATGTCGGCGTGCAGCGCACGGCCTTGCCGACGCGAGGGTATGCGCTGCGCGGCGATGTCGCGAAACTTGATGCGGACGCAGCGATCGCGCTGCTGACACCAATGTCGTTGACGGGTGCCCGTTCGGTTGGTGGTCTCAATAGTGACAGTACCAGTGCCGACTTCGTGAACATCAATTTGCGAGCGACAGAAGCAGTTCTGTATGCGCACCGCTTCAACGACGTCACGCTCAGGGCACAGCCTGTCGGACAGCGCTGGCGGCTGGCGCTGCGCAGCAAAGAGGCCACCGGCGCGATCGCACTTGACACCAACGCGGAAACGGGAGCCGTCGACGCCATCTCCGTTCGGCTGCAGCGCCTGTCGTTCCCGACGCCGGTTGCAGCCGCGGCTCCCTCCACCGCTTCACCGGCTGCGCCAGCAGGATCAGGCAGCGATTCGGGACACTGGCCGAAGCTTGATCTTGTCGCCGATTCGTTCGTCAGCGAAGGTCGCGATCTCGGCAAACTTGAAGTGAAGGCCCAACCCGCCAAGGATGAGTGGCAGATCGAACAGGTCAGGCTGACAAGCGCCGACGGCAGTATTGATGCCAAAGGGCGCTGGCGTCCGCGCAGCGCTTTATCCGTGACGGGGAACACTGAGGTCGACGTCGCACTCAAGTGGGGTGACGCGGGCAAGTTCATGAGTCGTTTCGGATTGCCCAAGGGAGTGGAGCGCGGCCAGGGTTCACTGACCGGAACGCTTAGCTGGCCCGGCAGTCCTGCGCAGTTCAGCTATGCGAAGCTTGCCGGCAAGTTCTCTCTGGAAACGGCACAGGGGCGGTTTACTGAAATGGAACCTGGCATTGCCAAGCTTCTCGGTGTTTTGTCGCTGCAATCGCTACCGCGGCGCTTGTCTTTCAACTTCGACGACCTGTTCGGAAGAGGGCTTGCCTTCGACGAAGTCAAAGCGGAGGTCATGATTGCGGATGGCATCGCGAAGACAGATGGATTTGTGATCAACGGACCGTCTGCCCGCGTACAGATTCGTGGCAGTGCCGACATCAATCGC
>CAYMSY010000178.1:0-5992 GCA_964393195.1 uncultured Alcaligenaceae bacterium
GTGGTGCCATGCCCTTGCACACGAGATCGTCGTAGGCGAAACCGGTGAACACGCGCGCAAAGCCCTTGACCATCGCCTCGCTATAGGTCGGGATGGGCTGACCAGCCGACAGGGCCTTGGTGCCATCCTGATTGAGTACGAACAGGCCGACGCCGAAAAGCTGCAGGATTTCGCGCGCGAAGTTTTCGTTGGGGTTGCTGCTGCTGCCCTCGTTGCGGAGGTGGCTCAGATAACGGCCCATCGCCGGCGACAGCGAAACTTTGTATAGCAGGTCGCGATAGTTGCCGAAGGCGTTGTCGGCGAGCAGGTCGAGATAGGCGGCCAGCTCGTAGTTGTTGTTGGACCCGCCATATTCAGACACCACGAGCACTTCCGACAGCGCCAGCGCCAGCCGTTGCCGCAACTGGTCAGGACTGGTCAATGCCTGACCCCAGAAGGATTCGCGCGTGATGTTGTTGCCGAAGGTGTAGTCCGGTGCGCCGGCGGCGACATAGGCCGCCTCCAGGTTCTGCAGGTAGTTGAAGTGATTGCCGCTGCGTGGCATGGCGAGCTGTGTCGCAAGCCACGAGTTCACGCGGGCCGACTGGCTGCCCCCGAGGGCCACGAAGGCCGCAATGTCCGAGCGGCTTGGACCGAAGGTGGACTGGATCAGGAAGCGCGAAGCGTCATACGGATCCGGCGTACCCGGCGTCACGAACACCGGCGGCGTGCAGCCGCCGTCGACAAAGCTCTTCACCAGCGTCGCGGTCGTGCGGCTGGCGTAGGCGCCGGCGACGCCGTCCGGCATCCATGATTGGTGGCCGAAACCAAACACGTTGCGGGCGATGATCGCGGCATCGGTCAGATCAAAAATGCCATTGCCGTTCACGTCAAGCCCGGCCGTGTTGGCCGCGATGTTGGCCTCGACGGTTGCCGCGACCACGCTGGCCCCCATGCCCGACACCAGTGCCGGCCCGCGAAGCCCCTGCGCGTAGCGCACGAGCAGGACACCATCGCGCATCGCGTCAGTGGTGCCCGCGTTGCCATCTACGACGTTGAATGGACACGCGGCCTGTGACGTCGCGGCCACAGTAAATGAGCACGCGATGACCAGCGGCTGAATGATTTTGCGCAGCTGCACGAGGGTCTCCCTTTGATCTAAATCAAGCTGAATCGCAGCAATGTTATGCCATTGGCATTGATTCGTAAACAGTTGTTCAATATCGGAGTGTTACTGCGGGTGAGCAAACCGCGTGCCGGGCCCGATGCACGGGCGTTTCCGGCGGACCGGAATGGCGCTGCACCGGCATTTTGCAGGTATCAACTTTTGCGCCAAGTGACCTTTGCAAAGGGCTCATAGTCCGGAAATGGCAAAAGTCGACTTAAGGCGCCTTGTGGTCGATAGCCCTTATTGAATGGGCATTTCACCAAAAAGTT
Source organism: uncultured Alcaligenaceae bacterium (assembly GCA_964393195.1). Lineage (GTDB taxonomy): Bacteria > Pseudomonadota > Gammaproteobacteria > Burkholderiales > Casimicrobiaceae > Casimicrobium. Next base: position 1,417 of record CAYMSY010000178.1, read on the forward strand.
GATGGCCGGCCGTCATCCTCCCAGCCACAACGTGCGTCGTGCCGCGCCGGCCGGGTCATCGGCGGCGACCTCCAGCCAGGCGGCGTCGTGCGCGGCCGGCGGCACTGTGACCCGCGTTTCCCGAAGCTCATCATGGCGGAAATAGGTGACGCGCAGCGTGTCACCGGTCGCGAAGCGCGGCAGATGCTTGCCGAGCGAGGCTGAACTCGCGCGCAGACCGTCAATCGCGACCACGGCGTCACCAGCCGACAGGCCGGCCTGCCACGCGGCGGAACCGGAAATGACGTGCTTGAGCGTGGGCAGGCTGCCACCCGTTTCGGCAAACAGCAGGCCCAGCGTGCGGGCATTGCTGCCGGTCGTCACTTCGCTGCGGCCCCCGCGGTCGGCGGCGCTGGCAGACGGACGCGTCCTGTATTCGATGCCGAAAGGCTTGAGCAGCGCTGCCCAGTCCGGATTTTCGGTGCCATTGACGAAGCGGTCGAAGAAGGTAGTCAGATCACGCTGCGCCTGTCCGGAGAACCATTCCGACGGGTCTTCCGGCAATCCCCGGCCGGTAAGGCCAAACTCGCGCCACAGCGCATGCATGATGTCGTCCAGCGTCGGCGCGTCGTCGCCACTCGCCCGCTGCATCAGGTCCAGCGCCAGCGCGATGAAACTTCCGCGCAGGTAGTAGCTGAACTGCGAGTTCGGTGCGTTCTCGTCGGCGCGGTAATACTTGATCCAGGCGTCAAAGCTGGCGTCGGTGACCGGTTGCAGCGTGGCGCCGGGCGCGCGCAGCAACTGCGTCAGGCGACGTCCGAGCAGTTTCAGGTAGTCCGCCTCGGTAATGAGGCCAACCCGCTTCAGCATCAGGTCGTCGTAGTAGCTTGTAAAGCCTTCGAAAATCCAGAGCAGCCGGGTGTAGCTTTCACGCGTCGTGTCGTACGCGCCATTCGCGCTCATGAACGCCGCGGGCTTGATGCGCTTGACGTTCCAGGCGTGGAAATACTCGTGACTGATGAGCCCGAGCAGGTCGCGATAGCCCTCGGACATACTGGCATCACCGGCGACTGGCAGATCGTTGCGCGGCGAGATCAGCGCCGTGCTGGCACGGTGTTCCAGGCCACCGTAGGCGTCGTCCACCACGTGCAGCAGGAACAGGTAGTGCTCAAACGGCGCCTTTGCTGCAACGCCGGTATCGCCCGGCGCGCGAGACGCAAACAAATCGCAATGACCCTGACAGATTTTTCGGGTGTCGTCGCGCAGGCGCTCAAGATCGCCGCGATGGCGGCCAGTGAGCACAAAGCGATGCGGCACGCCCCCCGCCTCGAACGAAAATTCGTCGAAGTCGCTGCATTCGATCGGGTGATCGATCAGTTCGTCATAGCTCGCCGCCCGGTAGCGGCCGAATCCGCGCGCATCAATGTGGTCTGCCGTCATCGCCGTTGCGCAGCGCCACTTCGTCGCTTCGACGAAGGTCGGGGCATGCAAGTCCAGCGTACAGGCCGCGTCCGGATTGGCAAGATCCTGCATCAGCGCTGCCGCCGCGTTGACGAAGCCGCGCGACTGGTCGAAATAACAGGCCCGAACCGACCGGTCCCAGGCGTACAGCCGATAGCGCACAACCAGCGGCGCATTGCCGGTGCAATGGAATTGCCAGGTCGCTTTGTCGAGCTTGGTGAATTTGACGGCATGCCCGGATTGCTCGGCCGACAGCGTGACCACATGGCGCGCGAACTCACGCATGAGATAGCTGCCCGGGATCCAGGACGGCATGGCAATGCACTGCCCGGCGGCAGGTTGCGGCAACGTCATTTCGACGTCAATGAGGTGACCCGCCGGATCGGTGAAACTGAGCGCGTAGTGCGGCATTCGGGCACCAGAGTTAAGAAAACGTGGCACCCCGGAGACGAATCGAACGTCCGACCTCTCCCTTAGGAGGGGAGAGCTCTATCCACTGAGCTACCGGGGCACCCTCGCATTGTTGCAAAAAACGGCGCGGCTACCGCCGCATACCGTGGCTACACTTGTTGCATGACGACTCGACACCTCTTCCCGTGAACGCGGAAACAGCGGCAGTAGCGACGCCCGTTGCCGTCATTGGCGCCGGTTCTTTTGGCACCGCACTCGCGATCCAGCTCGCGCGGCGCGGCTCGCGCACCCGGTTGTGGGGGCGCAACGCCGAGGACATGGCCGAGGCCGACCGCACCCGGCGCAACCCGCGTTATCTCGCGGACTGTGAATTTCCGCCGACGCTGGTGGCCACGGGCGATCTCGACGCGGCGCTGCGCGATGCCGAGGACATCATCATCGCCACGCCGAGTCATGCCTTGCGGTCGACCGTTGAAATGCTCAAGCCGAAGCTCAATGCCGGGCAGGGCGTGGTCATCGCATGCAAAGGCTTCGAACCGGGCAGCGGCAAGCTGTCGCATGAGGTGGTTGCCGAAGTGCTGGACGCCAGCCATCCGTACGCCGTGCTCTCGGGGCCGACCTTTGCCAGCGAGCTGGGCCGTGGCCTGCCAACGGCGGTGATCATCGCCTCGACCGACGCCGCCTTTGCCGAGCGGGTCGCGCATCGATTGAATGGGGGCGGCTTTCGTGCCTACACCGGTAGTGACGTGATCGGTGTCGAGATCGGTGGCGCGGCGAAAAACGTGATCGCGATCGCAGCGGGCGCGTCCGACGGCCTGGGTTTTGGCGCCAATGCGCGCAGCCTGCTGATTACGCGCGGCCTGGCCGAAATCCGGCGGCTCGGCGAAAAGATGGGCGCTAAGACGGAAACGCTGATGGGCCTGGCCGGGCTCGGCGATCTGGTGCTGACCTGCACCGACAATCAGTCGCGCAACCGCCGTGTGGGCCTGCTGCTCGCAAGCGGCAAGACGCTGGCTGAAGCGACGCATGAGATCCAGCAGGTGGTCGAAGGCATCAAGGCAGCGCCCGAAGTGCATCGTCTGGCGCTGCGCCATGAAGTTGCGATGCCGATCACCGAAGTGGCCTGCGCGGTGATTGACGGGCGCATGACGCCGCGCGAGGCGTTTTCGACGCTGGCTTCGCGCTCGGTGCGGGCGGAGGCGAAGTGACGACATCCCCGGCCTGGGCCGCGCTGGAAGCGCATCGTGCGGCGATCAACGGCCTGCGCATGGCCGACGAATTCGCCCGCGACGCCGCAAGAGCGAAAGACCTGTCGCTGGATGCCGCCGGGTTGTTTCTGGATTATTCGAAGAACCGCGTGACCGCAGAGACGATGCGGCTGCTCGCCGCGCTCGCGCGCGAGCGCGGCGTCGAGTCACGCCGCGACGCCATGATGGCGGGCGAACGCATCAATTCGACCGAGCAGCGCGCGGTGTTGCACATGGCGTTGCGCAACCCGGCGAACAGCACACGGCGGTACCTGCTGGATGGCGTCGATGTCGGCGTGGACGTGCAGCGCGAGCTGGCGCACATGCGCGAGTTCGTGGCGCGCGTACGCGACGGTCGCTGGCGCGGGCGCACAGGACGCGCGATCACCGATGTCGTGAACATCGGCATCGGTGGTTCCGACCTCGGACCGCAAATGGTGTGCGAGGCTTTGCGTCCGTTCGCTCGCGCCGACTTGCGGACGCACTTTGTGTCCAACGTCGATGGCGCCAGCCTGACGCGCGTCCTGTCTGGTCTCAATGCGGAAACAACGCTGTTCATCGTGGCCTCGAAGGCATTCACCACGCAGGAAACGCTGATGAACGCGCGCAGTGCGCGTGACTGGTTTATTGCGCAGGGCGGCACCGACGCGGATGTCGCGCGGCATTTTGTTGCGGTATCGACCAACGTAGATGCGGTGCGCGCATTTGGCATTGACGTTGCCAACATGTTCCAGTTCTGGGATTGGGTCGGCGGCCGTTATTCACTGTGGTCGACGATCGGGCTGTCCATCGCGCTGACGGTTGGCATGGATGCGTTTGAGCAGCTGCTCGCGGGCGCCCACGCGATGGATGAGCACTTCGCCACTGCATCGCTTGAAGCGAACATGCCGGTGTTGCTGGCGCTGATCGGCGTCTGGAATATCAACTTCTGCGGCGCTGCGAGCCAGTGCATCGCGCCGTATGCGCAGGACCTGCACCGTTTGCCGGCGTATCTGCAGCAGCTCGAAATGGAGAGCAACGGCAAGTCGGTGGACCGCAAAGGCGAGGCGCTATCTTCGCCAGGCTGTCCGGTGATCTGGGGGGAGCCCGGCACCAATGGTCAGCACGCCTTTTTCCAGTTGCTGCATCAGGGCACGAACGTGATTCCGGTTGATTTCATTGCAGCCGTCAAGGCGAATGGTTCGCTGCCCGATCATCATCGCGTGCTGCTCGCCAACTGCTTCGCGCAGTCGGAAGCGTTGATGGTGGGCAACACCGAGGTGCAGGTCCGCAGCGAGCTTGCTGCACAGGGGCTGAACGCGGCTGCGATTGACGCGCTGACGCCGCACAAGGTATTTGCCGGCAACCGTCCTAGCAATACGATTCTCATGGATGAGCTGTCGCCGTTTTCACTCGGTGCGCTGATCGCTCTCTACGAACACAAGGTGTTTGTGCAGGGCGTGATCTGGGGTATCAATTCCTTTGACCAGTGGGGCGTC
>CAYMSY010000178.1:6002-6519 GCA_964393195.1 uncultured Alcaligenaceae bacterium
GTCGAGCTCGGCAAGCAACTGGCGAAAAAAATCGACGGCGAGCTGGCGGCGGGTGCGGCGGATAGCGATCACGATGCGTCAACGCGTGCACTGATGCAGCGAGCGATCGCCGCGCTCGATAGCGGGCTGAAAGTGGGCTAGCTGTTCACCACTATTGGAACGAACGGAGGGTCGCTGCCATCGCGTCGCTCTGATCCGTTTTTGTCCACGAGCACCGCCCGCTCGACTGGTCGCTCATACTCGAACTGATCACGATCTTTAACCTTTGCACCAGCGATTTCTTTCAACTGTGCCCAGGACATGACTCAAGTCGTAAAGTCAGTATTGCGCCAGTTTCGTGGGCAACGAAATCGTTGATCGCTTGTAGGCTTTGTCAGCGATCTTGGTGTGTGTACCCACTTCATAAGCGTGTGACCAACCGCCGGCCACCGATGTCATCAGTAAAGCAATCCAAACCTTGTAATTCATTGCATTCTTTCGAGTTGCCAACGGTAGGCTATGTACGGAAGCGAGGTCT
>CAYMSY010000179.1:0-6516 GCA_964393195.1 uncultured Alcaligenaceae bacterium
CAGCTCACCGGTGCGCCTGCGAGTCTGTTCGCGAAGGCGCGGTAGGCCGCTTTTCCCCGATCGTTGGCGCAGCGAACCTGTTCGTTTTTATGGATTCCAGACTCGATTTTCACGGCACCACCATCGTTTCGGTGCGGCGGGGCAACTCGGTCGCCATTGGCGGCGACGGCCAGGTCACGCTTGGCAACATGGTCGTCAAGTCCACGGCGCGCAAGGTCCGCCGCCTGTATCACGACCGCATACTGGCGGGGTTTGCCGGTGCAACTGCGGATGCGTTTACGCTGTTTGAGCGATTTGAAGGCAAGCTGGAAAAACATCAGGGCCACCTGACCCGAGCTGCCGTTGAGCTGGCCAAGGATTGGCGCCAGGATCGAATCCTGCGGCGGCTGGAGGCGATGCTTGCGGTTGCTGACCAGACGGCCTCGCTCATTCTGACGGGGAACGGTGATGTGCTGGAGCCGGAGCACGGCATTGTCGCTATCGGCTCCGGCGGCGGTTTTGCACAGGCGGCGGCTCGTGCGTTGACGCAACACAGCGAGCTTTCGGCACGGGATATCGTGTCGGAGTCGCTCAAGGTGGCCGGCGAAATCTGCATTTACACCAATCAGAACCACGTCATCGAAGAGCTTTCCTGGTGAGTGGTTCGGTACTTGACGTTGTGGTGGCCGGCGGAGGGCCGGTCGGCTGGGCCTGCGCATTGGCCGCCAAATCGGCGTTGGGCCCGCGCTCGAAAGTCATACTGGTCGAGCGCGAGTCGTTGCCGTCCATTGCGACATCCGATCCTCTTTTTCCCCGCGTTTACACCGTTTCTTCAGGGCATCTCGGATGGTTGGAAGGCAGGAAGGTTGCCTTCGATCAAAGTCGCAGCGCGTCAGTGCGGCAGATCCTCGTGGCGGGTCGCGATGGTGGCGAGTCGTTGCGAATTGGCGCCGGCGATGCCGCTCGCGATGAATTGGCGCGAGTCATGGAGCATGAGGCGCTGACACTTGCGATCGCAGTGCGTGCGCGACAGATCGGGGTGGAGCTGCTGGCCGGTGAAACGGCGGCCTTGCACGACGGCGACGGTGTGAAGCTGCTCGAACTGGCAGACCGGCGAGTGATGAGTGCGCGCGTGGTTGTTGTGGCCGACGGCGCCCGATCGACGCTCCGTGCCGCAGCGGGCGTCGAAGCGTCTCATCATGCGTACGCTCATCACGGCGTGGTCGCGCATCTTGCATGCGCGGAACCGCACCGCAATGCCGCGCGGCAATGGTTTTTGCCCGATGGTTCCATCCTCGCTTTGTTGCCTTTACCTCCGGTGGACGGCGAGCATGCGGTTTCCATGGTCTGGTCGGCGCACCCGGCGCGCGCGGATGAACTTTGTGCGATGGATAGTGACAAGCTGGTGGCCGAAATCAATGCCGCGAGCGGCTATGCGGCTCGCGTGACGCACATGCACGGTACCAGTCGCCGCTTTCCGCTGGCGCTGGTGCGTGCTGGCAACCCGGTGGCAGAGCGCGTGGTGGTGGTCGGTGACGCGGCGCATGCGGTGCACCCGTTGGCGGGACAAGGCGTCAATCTGGGCCTCGGCGATGCCCGTGCATTGCACGATGTCTGGCTTGAGGCGGCCCGCGTGAACAATGACCCCGGGCATGCCTTGCTGCTAGGGCGTTACCGCCGCATGCGCTACGGCCCGACGCTCGCGATGCAATTGGCGACTGACGGTCTTTTCCGACTCTACAATCAGGTGAATCATCCACTGCTGATGGCGGCTGGCGACGCTGGAATGCGTCTTTTCGGTCGTCTACCCGCGTTTCGTCGCACGCTGTCTACCGCAGCGGTGCAGTAAACGCTTTAATTCCCGCCGTACCCAAGGAACTGTTTATGAAATCCACTTTTGTCGCTTTGCTTGTCGCGGGCTCGCTGCTCACCGCCTGCAACGCACAACAACCGCCGGCTGGCAGCGCTCAGAACGTTGCGCCGCAGCCGCGTGTCGAGAACACGAGTCCGGCCAAGCTCGCCGACGTGCAGAAAGTGCTCGAAAACCGCTTCAAGGGTGCGCCGATCAAGGGCCTGCGCGCGTCGGTGTTCCCCGGTCTGTTCGAGGCGATGGTCGGTGATGACCTCATTTACTTTGACGACCAGCTCTCGCATTTCATCGTTGGCAACCTGATTGAATCGGCAACGATGACCAACAAGACGGAAGAGCGCACGTCCGAGCTGTCAGCCATCGACATCAAGCAGCTGCCGCTCAACGACGCCATCAAATTCGTTCGTGGCAAGGGCGAGCGCGTGATGTATGTGTTCACTGACGTCGATTGTCCGTTCTGCACGCGCCTTGAGCAGACCTTGCAGGATATGGACAACGTCACCGTCTACAACTTCATGTACCCGATCGATTCGCTGCATCCAGCGGCAGCCAACAAGCAGAAAGCCATCTGGTGCGCGAAGGACCGTCTCGCCGCATGGCAGGACGCCGTGCTGCGCAAGAAGTTTGACGCCAGCGCGAAAATCGACTGCCAGAATCCGGTCGATGCCACCAAGGCACTCGGTGCAAAACTTGGCATTCGCGCTACCCCGTCGTTCTTCCTCGCGGACGGACGCATGGTCGCCGGCGCGATCCCGAGAGAGCAGCTTGAAGCACGGCTGAATGCCGCGCAAACCAAAGTCGCGGCGAAGTAGGCCGCTGTCCTTGTCCCGTGACGTTTTGTCACCCGTCCTCTAACGTTTTGTCACTCAACTAGGGAGTCGAACAATGGCCCTCATGGACTTCATCAAGAAGCAACTGATCGAAATCATCGAATGGCAGGATGATTCGCGCGATACGCTGTCGTACCGCTGGCCCGATCAGGACAAGGAAATCAAGAACAACGCGCAGCTGATCGTGCGCGAAAGCCAGGTGGCGCAATTCGTCTACCTGGGCCAATACGCCGACACGCTGGGCCCCGGCAAACACAATCTGACGACGCAGAACATTCCGGTTCTGTCGACGATCCTCGGCTGGAAATATGGCTTCGAGAGCCCGTTCAAGGCGGACGTCTACTACGTCACCACGCGCACTTTCGCGGGCAACAAATGGGGTACCGCGAACCCGATCATGATGCGTGATCAGGACTTTGGCGTCGTGCGCATGCGTGCGTTTGGCCAGTATGACTTCAAGATCGTCAATCCGCCGCTGTTCCTGAAAGAAGTCGCGGGTACCGACAACCACTTTCGCCTCGACGAATTCGCGGATGTGATGCGTTCCAAGATCGTCACCGTGTTCACCGAGGCCATTGCCAACGCCAAGGTGCCGGCGCTTGACGTTGCCGCCCGCTACAGCGAAATTGGCGCGGCTTTGCTGCCCGCGATCAACCCGATCACGACGTCGAAGTACGGCATCGAAATTACCTCGTTCAACATCGAGAACGTCTCGCTGCCGCCGGAAGTCGAGCAGGCGATCGACAAGCGTGGCGCCATGACCACCATTGGCGATATGGGTGAATACATCCGCTACAACATGGCGAACGCCGTGGGCGAAGGCAAGGCCGGCACGATGGGTTTTGGCGCCGAATTCGCGATGGGACTTGGTGTTGCGCAGCAAATGGTGAATCAACCCGGTGGAACCGTCGGCGGCAATCCGAATGCGCCGAAAGGCATGGTTCCGGGCGCGATGAACGGTGGCGTGGCTGCGGCCGCTGCAGTGGCACCGGCACCGGCGGCAGCGCCTGCGATGGAGCTGATGAATCCGGCGCAAGTCGCGCAGGCGCTGGGCGTTGCCGAGTCCGATGTACTCGCCGAACTCGACGCCGGAACGCTCAAGGGGCGCAAGATTGGCACCCAGTGGCGCGTCACACGGGAAGCCGTGGATGCGTTTTTGAAGGGTTAATGGACATACAGCTTTTCTACGAAAGGCTTATTCAATAAGGGCTCAGCGCGACGTATTGCCATTAGTCGATAATTGGCAAAATGCAGGCTGGAGCCCTGTGAAATAAGGGAAATCTAGAAAAGCTGTTATCGCCGAAACCACCCGTGGCGACGTTTTTCATCCTGCTGGTCCTCGCGTATTTCGTCGTCACGAGTGACGCGAGCCAGCTCGAAAAACTGGTGGTTTTCGCTGTGGGTGGTGCCGCAGCCTTGTTGCCGCTGTTTTTCGGCGACTATCGCATCGCCGCCGCAATTGCCCAGGGAATCGTCGGCGTTTACGTTGTGCTTCGAATGACTTATCTGCGTGCCAAAGACCAACCGAGATGAGTAACCCCACCGCCACCCACACACCAGCCACTGCCCCCGAAAAACAGGCCCGCAGCAAATACAGTTGTGTCGCCTGTGGCGGCGAGGCGGTCTGGAACCCGGCCAAACAAAAACTCGTCTGCGCGTTCTGCGGCACCGAAGCACCGATGCCGAAGGAGACCGAGGAGATTCCCGGCATCCAGTCGACCGATGTGGTCGAGCACGACCTCGCCGCCGCGCTGCGCAACATGCAGGGCGAGCAGCGCGGCTGGGCGCGCACCAAGCGCATGATCAAGTGCAACTCCTGTCAGGCGATCAGCGTTTTTGACGCGGCCAAGCAGGCCAAATCCTGCGAGTTTTGCGGCGCGTCGGCCATCGTGGACTACGATGAAACGGACGACGTCATCCGCCCGGAAGGCGTGCTGCCGTTTCAGATCAGCGAACCGAAAGCGCGCGACCTGATTCGCGCCTGGTACGGCAAACTGTGGTGGGCACCAAACAAGCTCAAGTCGAAGGCGATGACCGACACCGTCAAGGGCGTCTACCTGCCGTACTGGACGTTTGACGCGCTGGTTGACGCCCGCTGGCAGGCCGAGGCCGGGTACTACTACTACGAGACCGAAAGCTACTACGACAACGGCGAACAGAAAACGCGGCAGGTGCAGCGCGTGCGCTGGGAATACGCGTCCGGAAGCCTCAATCATTTCTTCGACGACACGCTGGTCTGCGGCTCAAAGGGCGTGCATCCGACGCTGCTTCGCGCCGTCGAACCGTTCCCGACCACGGACACCGGCGGCAAGGCGCTGAAGCCGTACGATCCGGCCTATGTCAGCGGCTGGACGGTCGAGCGCTACCAGATCGACCTCGTTGCCGCCGCGAAGGCAAGCCGGGAGCGCATGATGGGCGAGACGCGCCAGCTTTGTTCCAGTCAGGTGCCCGGCGATACCCAGCGCAATCTGCGGGTCGACGCCAACTTCTCGCGGCAGACGTTCAAGCACATCCTCGCGCCCGTGTGGCTCATGACGTACACGTACAGCGCGAAGGATTTTCAGGTCATCATCAACGCCGTCACCGGCAAGCTCGACGGCGAGTATCCGAAGAGCTGGATCAAGATCACGCTGGCGGTCATTGCAGTGCTGATCGTCGTCATGATTGTGCTGGGCGGCATGGGCGGTCGTCACCGTTGATCGTATCCGCGTGTGCGATTCCGGCAGCGCTGCGGGAGCATGCGGCGTTTGCGCCTTATCGTGATCGCGAGCATACGGTCGCCGATCACAGATGCCCGACCTTCATCGCTCCGCCCGCCCGCGCCCTGAGCGCCATAGATTTCGAGCGCCGCGTCGTCGAACGGAATGAATTGGTCGTCCGCCCCGACAACCTGCACGATCTCATGAACGCGCTGGTCTGGCGGACGTTTCCGCTCAGCAAGCGAGCTATCAGCGAAGCCCATGTCGCACTCGGCGTGACCGCAGATGGCAAAACAAGGCCGCGCCGCCGCGACGTGCTCACATTGTTCGACGAAGCCGGCATCATCCTGTTGAGCCAGCGCGATGACCTCCGGCGACTGCATGAAGGCCACGAATGGCACCGGCTGTTCGTCGAAAACCGCGCAGATTTCATTCGTGACGTACGCCCGATTTTGTTCGGACACGGCACCCTCGAACAGCTCGGCAGCAATCCGCATCGCGGACTGACGGTCAAGGCCCTGTGGCTACCGTTTTCACCGAACGCCTCACTCGAACAGCTCGACGCATGGCTTGCCACAAAAATTGTCGACGGCGCTTTGCTTTCGGCGACTGAACGACGTCTCCCGTTACCGCTGCTCGGCGTTCCGGGCTGGTTTGCGGAAAACGAAGATCCGCGTTGCTATGACGATGCTGAGGTTTTCCGGCCGCTGAGAGCACGAAATCGGCGAGCCAATGAAATTGTCGTTTGAAGCCGTTAATCTGCAGAAAACCAGTCAAAAATCTCGCCGTCAGACGTCACCGAAGTGACAAAAAACGTCACGTAAAAAGACGGTTACGAGACGTTTCAGGTGATTTACGGCGACGCGGAGCGATTGCCATCATTCAGACTTATGACAATCGCATTGAAAATCAAAGAGTTATGTGATGACCAACAGATACTGGCACCTGCTGGCACGACCGCTGCACTATTGAGTCCATCCAGCGCCTGTCGCTGATCACTCAAATCCCAATCCGGGGAAGGAAATTAAACATGAAACGTACGATGCGTACTGTACAAAAGGGTTTCACCCTGATCGAATTGATGATCGTGATCGCGATTATCGGCATTCTGGCTGCTATCGCTATTCCGATGTATCAG
>CAYMSY010000180.1:0-6507 GCA_964393195.1 uncultured Alcaligenaceae bacterium
ATTGAGCCACCCTCCAGCCGCGCAATTGCCGACGGCACTGCGCTATTGCAGGAGCTTGGCGCGCTCAATGGCGACGCAGAACTGACGGGCATCGGCCGTGAGCTGTCGCGCATTCCGGTGGACCCACGCATTGGTCGCATGCTGATCGAGGCGAAAAAGCTCAACGTGTTGCCCGAAGTGCTCGTGATCGCGGCGGCACTGTCGGTGCCCGATCCGCGCGAACGTCCGTTCGAGGCACGTGATGCGGCGGATCGTGCGCATCAATGGTTCAAGGACACGAAGAGCGACTTCCTTTCACTGCTCAACGTGTGGAAATTCTTTGTCGATCTGCGTGAAGAGGGCGGACACAAGAAGCAGGTACAGGCTTGTCGCGAAAAATTCCTGAACTGGCTGCGCCTGCGCGAATGGCGCGATCTGCACGGCCAGTTGGCGCAGACCTTGCGCGAGCTGGGCTGGAACACCGAGGCCGGTTTGTCAAAAGAGCCACCGTTCGAATCGTTCCACCGCGCCCTGCTGCCGGGCCTGCTCGGCAATATCGGCGTCAAGAGCGACGAGGGGGATTTTTACCTCGGTGCACGCGGCATCAAGTTTCATCCGTTTCCGGGCAGCGGCGTCGACAAGAAGGGGCTTAAGTGGCTGGTCGCGGCGGAGCTTGCGGAAACGACGCGGCTTTACGCACGAACGCTCGCGAAAATCGATCCGGACTGGATCGAGGCTGCCGCAGGTGAGGTTGTCGCGCGCAACTACTTTGAGCCGAAGTGGGAACGGGCGAGCGGTCAGGTCGTCGCCAGTGAACGTGTTTCGCTTTACGGCCTTGCCATCGTGCCGCGCCGGCGCGTCAACTACAGTCGCATCGCTCCCGGCGAGGCCCACGAAATTTTCGCAGCCGCGCTGGCGATGGGAGAAGTGGAGACGACAGCGGCGTTCTACGCGCACAACCTGAAACTCGTGAAAGACGTGCAGACGCTGGAGGACAAGGCGCGGCGCACGGATGTGCTGGTGTCCGACGAGACGATTGCCGCGTTCTACAAATCACGCATTCCCGCAGAAATTTCGACACGGGCTGATCTGGAAAAATGGCTCAAGGCCGAAGATCAGCCGAATCTCGCACCTACCGAGCGTGCCGAGCTGCGCGGCAGCCGTGACCAGTCGCTACGCCTGTCGCGCGAGCAGCTCATGCGGCACGGCGCCGACGCCATCACCGAGGAGCAGTTCCCGAAAACACTGAGGCTGGGTGATTTCGAGGTTCCAGTGACCTATCGCTTTGAGCCGGGACACCCGATGGATGGCGTGACGGTTCGTTTGCCCTTGCCGCTTCTGAACGCGGTGGAAGACCGCTACGCAAGCTGGCTGATCCCGGGCCTCTGGCGAGAAAAGATCGGGGCTTACCTTAAAGCTTTGCCCAAAGCCGAGCGCGGTCGTGTGCAGCCGGTGCCGGACACCGTGACCGCCTTCCTGGAACTGGCCACACCGCGCGAAAAACCGTTGGCCGATGCGATGCTCGATTTCCTGCGCGACTACTTGAGTCTCAAGTTGCCCGCCAGTGTCTGGGACCGCATCGACTTGCCCGCACATTTGCAGCTTAATTTCCGGGTCATGGACGGCGAAGGCAACGAGCTCGCGATGGGGCGTGATCTTGCCAAATTGCAGGAAGATCTGGGCCAGGTTGCGCGTATGGCGTTTCAGGACGGTACAGCATCCTCCGGCGCAGTAGACATCGAGAAAACCGGCATCACCCATTGGAGCATCGGCACCTTGCCCGACGGCATCCCGGTCAAGCGTGCGGGGCGAACCGTGACCGCCTATCCGGCGTGTGTGGATGAAGGCAGCAGTGTTGCCGTTCGTCTTTTTGAAACTGCACGCGAGGCAGAGATCGCGCACCGCCACGGCGTGGTGCGCCTCATTGCGCTTGAACTCAAGCAGCAGTTGCGAAACTGGGAGAAAGGTCCCACCGGCTTTAACCAGAGTGCGCTGCTGCTGAAGACGGCGATTCCGACCGACAAGCTTCTGGCTGATTTTGCAGTCACGCTGGCGGACCGCGCTTTTGTCGGTGACGATGCTTTGCCACGTGACGAAAAGGCTTTTCGCGACCAGATTGCGCGCGCCAAGCAGCGTATTCCGGTCGTGGCCGATGCGCTTGGTAAAACGCTTGCCCAGGTGGCCGAGGCGTATGCGGCCCTGCAAACTGCGCTGCACGCGAACGGGACGAGGGCGCGCGCAGTCGTGCCCATGCTGTCGCACTGGCGTGACCGCCTAATTCATGTCGGTTTTCTGGCGGACACGCCCTGGGCGCAATTGCCGCATTTGTCCCGCTACTTGCGGGCGTTGGGCAAGCGGCTGGAAAAATATCTCTCGATGCCGGAACGGGAGCCGCGCCACGGGCCGGTGCTCGCCGCCTACTGGGCGCGCTGGGACGCGGAAATGGCACGCTGCGGGCCGACCGCGAGCGAGAGTTTGTTGCAGTTTCGCTGGCTTATCGAAGAACTGCATGTGTCGCTGTTCGCGCAGGAACTGAAGACCCCGTTTCCGGTATCTGCAAAGCGTCTGGACAAAATATGGGCGGATACCGTCGTATCCGCGCCACGTACTTAGGAAAGAACTGAGCCCGGGACCGCGCGATTCCAGTGCTGATGTGCTAGATTGCGATAAGTGACAATTTTTGTCACTTTGCGCTTATGCTTTGCGTTAACTGCTTCCTTCAACTTATTCATTTTGCACACGTTTTGACTGTTCATGTCGACTGAAGCGCACTCAAGTTCCATGCCGACTACGGCAATACTGAATGCATGTCGCGATCTCATGTTGCACCGGAGCAACCTGCAGATGGCGGCGGCGTTCGACCGGTTGTCGGACATCCTGCTTGACAACGCTTCCAAACTTTATGACCCGCGTGTGGTCAGTGGTTTGCTTGACGCGCGATCAATACTGCTGCGTGAACGCGCTGCCATCGCCGAGGCATTTGCCAGCGAATTGACGCTGCGCCTGAACAACCGGAAACCGTGCCTGATTCCGTCTGGACCTACCAAGGAAGCGGGCGAGTTGTCGCTGCAGTCGGATGATGTGCTTGACGAGTACGTGTCCGCGCGTGCGGTTGCGCGCGCAATCGAGAGCGCCTGCCTCGGCGAGCTACCGGTGTTTCACCAGAAGATTGCCTTCCTCAAGCGAACGCCCACGCTCAAGATGGAGGAAGACCCGTTTTCGCCGCAGTCCGTCGTCAGCGCGTTGCTGGAGGCGATGCAGTCAATCGGCACCGAGCCCGAAGTGCGTTTGCACTGGCTCCGCGCCCTGGGCTCCATCGGCGGCATGGGTTTCAACGATGTCTATGTTGACCTCAATCGTTACCTGACCGATGTCGGTATCGCTGCGCAAAAGCCGCGCGCCGCCGGGCGGCCCGGTGGTCAGGCGGGACATCATCCCGGCCATCAGCCCGGCGCGATGGGCGGCTACGCGGATGCAGCAGCCTTTGACGAAGCGGCACTGGCGGGAATGTCGGCGCAGGACGCCTACATGGCGGGGCAGCAGTCGCAGCTCTCTACGCAGCCGGATGCGGTTCCGCTGCAACAGCTCGCGACCAATCTGATGTCGATCGTCGAGCGCTTGCAGCATGTGATCCCCGGGATCTCCGGCGGCCCGGCGGCGGCGGACCCCTCGCTTTCACAGATGGTGCGCAACAAGGAGGCGATGCAGATCAGTGCGGCGCTCGGTTTTGCGGCGAACGGTGCCTTCCGGGCACCTTTGATGGCGGGCGTTGACCGCAAGCTGCTGTCGTCGCTGACGGATTTGCAGCTGCGCGCCGAGCAGCTTGATTTTTCGGCACCGGCACCTGCGCCACGCACAGTGCTGCGCGACGTGGTTCCCGGCTATTCGTCCGGCGATATCTCGGTGCTTGATGCAACGACGACTGAGCTCGTTGCCATGCTGTTCGATTTCGTGCTTGCACGACGTGAGCTCCGTGACGAGATCAAGGTGTTGCTGGGCCGGTTGCAGATTCCGATGCTCAAGGCCGCGATGGTTGATCGTGGATTCTTTTCACGCAAGAACCACCCCGGTCGTCAGCTGTTGAACCGGCTGGCGGACGCCGGTCTCGGCTGGTCGCCGGACGAGGGGGTCGACGATCCGCTGTTCCGCAAGATTCATGACGTCGTTGATCACATCAGCCGTGACTTTGTTGACGACTTGGGCATCTTTACGGCAGCGCTGGTTGACCTCGAGCAGTTCATCGGTGAGCAGGAGCTGGACGCGAAGCCCATCATTGAGGCTGAAACTGCAGAAGCGGAAGCCGCCGATCGCCATATTGCTGCGGTTATTGAGGCCAAACAGACCGTTGAGGCCCGCATCAGCCAGCATGCGCTGCCCGAGCAGGTCAAGGAATTCATCGAGGTGGCGTGGCAGCCGCATCTGCAGGACGCCCTGCTGGAGCGGGGCAAGGGCAGTGGCGAGTATGAAAAAGCTGTCGAGGCGCTTGATGAGTTGATCTGGAGCGTGACACCGAAGGATCAGCCCGCTGAGCGTGCGCAACTGAGCCAGCGTGTGCCGTCACTCGTGCGTCGCCTGCGCGAGGGGCTCAAGTCCCTCTCGGACGACACGATCTCGCCGTTTTTTGACAAGTTGTTTGAAGTGCATTCCGGCCTTCTGCGCGGCACAACGCCGGAGTACGTTGAGCCCGAGGCGATTCCGGAAGCAAGCAACGATACGACGTTCGATCCCTTCCGTGAGCTGGTCAAGCAAATGGAGCGCAACCAGTGGATCGAAATGAGCGATGAAAAAGGCGCACTGACCTATGCCAAGCTCGCCTGGGTCAGTCCGCAGGGCACAACCTATCTGTTCACGACCCGCCACGGTCGCAAGGCAGCCTCGCTCGCGCCGGAAGAACTGGCCGAATGGTTCCGCTCCGACAAGGCACGCATGATTGAATCCGAGCCTATTGTCGATCGTGCGCTCGCGGGCATGTTCCAGACCGCCTGATCCCTTGACCTCACTTGGCCTGATCGTAACGGGCGATTTCGCGCTCGCGACGGGGGCGGATCGCCATGTGGGCTTTGCTGCCTCATTGCTTGCTGAAAACGGTCATGCACTCGCATGGGCGTGGTTGATCCCCGCAGACCGCATACAGATTGCGGCGGCATTGCAGGAAGCCTGGCGGCGACCACATCCCGTGGCCTGTTTTGGTGGTCTTGGGGGGGGGATGGACGATCACGTGCGAATGACCATTGCGGCGCTTCAGCGCGGACGCGAAACCGTTGGGCTTGCGCGTTATGCCGAGTGCATTGGCGGCGATGTCATGGCGTGCGGCAATGTCGCTTTCTTCCCGGGTTCGCCCGCTGCGGCACATCCTGCATTCGCGCACTGGCTGCGTTCGGGAGATCGGGCTGCAGAAGAGAAAGCTGCTGAGGGAGTGATTGAGCGAATGCGCTGGCAACTGCCCGAGTCGCCGCAAGCGGCCAGCGCAAGACGCGCGGCACGGGAAGCGTATCCGATGGTCATGCAGCGCCTGATCGGTGGCAGCAATGGCGAGGTCATGCTCGCGCTCGAGGGGCCGAGCAGGGGCAAGACACAGAGCGCGCGCAAACTCGTGCAGCGCAAACTTGGCCGCGCCTGACGGCTACTTCGCGAGTCCGCGCACCAGTTCACCGACGAAACCGGGGCCACGGTAGAGCATGCCGGTGTAGATCTGGATCAGGCTGGCGCCAATGTCGAGTTTGCGACGCGCGTCAGCGACCGACATGATGCCGCCGACACCTATCACCGGTACGCGTCCCGACGCGGCCTTCACCACTTTGGCAAGCACGGCGTCAGCACGGGCGGTCAGCGGTGCGCCGCTCAGGCCGCCGGTTTCCCTCGCAAACGGATGCTGGCTGACGCCTTCGCGGCTGATCGTGGTGTTGCTGGAGATGATGGCATCGGCACCTGCATCAATGATCGCAGCGACGACGTCGGCGATGATTGCTTCGTCAATATCCGGCGCAATCTTGACTGCGACGGGCTTCGCCCCGCCGTGTTTTTTGGCCAGCTTTTCGCACTCGCGGGCGAGCGTTGAAACCAGCGCAGCGACGGAATCCGGCGCCTGCAGGTCGCGCAGATTTTTGGTATTTGGCGAGGAGATGTTGACGGTGATGTAGTCGGCGGTCGCGTACACGGCACGCAGCGCAATGAGGTAATCATCGACAGCGTTCTCAATCGGCGTTGTGGCGTTCTTGCCGATGTTCACGCCGACCGGGACGTTGATGTCGCGCCGTTCGAGCCGCTTCACGGCGTCCTCGACACCGCCATTGTTGAAGCCGAGCCGATTGATGAGCGCTTCGTGTTCGACCAGCCGGAACATGCGCGGCGCCGGATTGCCGGGCTGCGGTTTGGGCGTCAGCGTCCCGACTTCAATGAAGCCGAATCCGAGTTGCGCCAGACCGCGCAGGTGTTTTGCGTCCTTGTCCAGTCCCGCCGCAAGGCCGACCGGATTCGGGAACGTCAGGCCCATGACTTCGATGGGCTTCGGTGTCGGCAAATGCCCGG
>CAYMSY010000181.1:0-3408 GCA_964393195.1 uncultured Alcaligenaceae bacterium
CGGTGGTTTAGCGGCTGGCGTTTGGCCCGCACAGGGTCGAGCAGAGTTCCGCTTGAGTCGCTGAAAACAGGCGCGGCGAGGGCCAATCGGTTCCAATAGGGGGATGACCACACCATCCCCCGGCAAGTACGACGCCGAATCTTCGTACGCATGGACGCGCCTGATGGTGTCGCTCGCGCTCATGACCATCGGCAACTCCGGCATGTACACGGTCACTGTGGTGCTGCCTCGGCTTCAGTCCGAGTTCGGCGTGACGCGTGCCGATGCTTCACTACCCTATACGCTGACCATGATCGGTTTCGGTGTCGGTGGTATTTTGATGGGGCGATTGTCTGATCGTTTTGGGGTGATGATCCCTGTGATGATTGGCGCGGTGGGCATTGGCTTCGGCTACATCGGTGCCGGCTATGCAGGCAGTTTGTTGCTATTCAGCTTGGCGCAGGGCATTTTGATGGGGCTGCTCGGCACCTCTGCGACGTTTGCGCCGCTGGTCGCCGACACCTCGCGCTGGTTCACGCGTCGCCGTGGCATCGCGCTGGCTATCTGCATGAGTGGCAACTACGTGGCCGGTGCGATATGGCCACCCATCATTCAGCACTTCATCGACGGATACGGTTGGCGGCCGACCTACATCGACCTTGGCGTGTTCTGTCTGGTGACGATGCTGCCTCTTGCGCTGCTGTTGCGTCCGCGGCCGCCTGATCTCGACGTTCCGGTGACACCGGGGAGTACGGCAAACACGGTGCAGAGCGCCGATCCTGCGCGGCCGCTGGGCATGTCGCCACTGGCGCTGCAACTCTTGTTGTGCGTGGCGGGTTTGTCTTGCTGCGTGGCCATGTCGATGCCGCAGGTGCACATCGTTGCTTACTGCGGCGACCTGGGTTTTGGCGCTGCGCGAGGAGCGGAAATGCTCTCACTGATGCTCGGCATGGGCATCATCAGCCGCCTCGTTTCCGGCTGGATTTCCGATCATATTGGCGGGTTGCGCACGCTGTTGCTGGGTTCGGTGCTGCAGGGGATCGCGCTGCTGCTGTTCCTGCCGTTTGACGGGTTGGTGCCGCTGTATGTGGTGTCCGCGATGTTCGGGCTGTTTCAGGGCGGCATCGTGCCGAGCTATGCGCTGATCGTGCGCGAATATTTCACGCCGAAGGAGGCCGGTGCGCGAGTCGGTACGGTGCTCATGGCGACGCTGCTGGGCATGGCGCTCGGCGGCTGGCTGTCCGGCGTGATCTTCGATTTCACGGGTTCGTACAAGGCTGCGTTCGTGAACGGCATCGCCTTCAATTTGCTCAACGTGAGCATCGTGCTGTTCCTGCTGTATCGGGTTCGGGTAACGACGCGCGCACGGACCAGTTCAAGCCGCTGAACATGCAACAGCTATTTGCTGGATGCCCCATTCAATAAGGGCTCAGGGCGATTTATGCTGAAAGTTGACTTTATGGGTAATTGCGCTGCAAGCTCTTTTCAATTGGGCATTTCATTAAAAAGCTGATGTGGTATTTGGCTGTAGGCAACCCTCGTTGCATGCGCTCGTGTCTACTTGCAGTCGCCGTCGCAAATCGCGAGTTCGGAACTGCCAGACAAAGCCATCAGTGGTTTTCCGCAGGAAGACACCGATGCGATACTTGTGCAAATTTGGTATGTTTCCTGCGTGGCTGTTATCGGTCGCAGGTCCAAAATCTCACAAAGTCACCCAGAGGGAGAAGTCGTCATGCAGGAACGCGAAATTAAGAATTTGATCGAAGACGTCCGCACCGGCAAATTGCCGCGACGAAGCTTCATCATGCAAATGGTCTCGCTCGGCCTGACCGCGCCGATGGCGTCGATGATGCTCATGCACTCGGGCGTTGCGCAGGCGCAAGCCGCCTCCGCGTACAAGCCGACCAAGCGGGGCGGCGGTGGTGCACTCAAGGTGCTGTGGTGGCAGGGGGCGACCTTGTTGCAACCGCACTTCGCGCAGGGCACCAAGGACCAGGAAGGCTCGCGCATCTTCTACGAACCACTCGCCGTGTGGGACAACGATGGCAATCTGGTGCCGATTCTGGCCGCCGAGATTCCAAGCCGCGCCAATGGCGGGCTGAGCGCCGATGGCAAGTCGGTGACCTGGAAACTGAAAAAGGACGTGACGTGGCACGACGGCAAGCCGTTCACGGCTGACGATTGCGTGTTCACCTGGGAATTTGCGAAGGATCCTGCGACGGCTGCAGTGACAACGGGCGTCTACAAGGACGTCAAGGTCGACAAGGTTGACTCGCACACCATCAAGGTGACGTTCGCCAAACCGACGCCGTTCTGGGCGACGGCCTTCGTTGCGGCGGAAGGCATGATCATTCCGAAGCACCTGTTTGCGGCTTATAGCGGCGCCAAATCGCGCGAGGCGCCGACCAATCTCAAGCCGGTCGGTACCGGGCCGTACAAATTCGTTGACTTCAAGCCGGGCGACATCGTGCGCGGCGAAATCAACATGAATTACCACATGGCGAACCGCCCGTTCTTCGATTCCATCGAGATGAAAGGCGGCGGCGACGCGACCTCGGCCGCGCGTGCCGTATTGCAGACGGGCGAGTACGACTACGCGTGGAACCTGCAGGTTGAGGACGAAGTGCTCAAGCGCATGGAAGCGGGCGGCAAGGGCAAAGTGCACATCGTGCCAAGCGGTGACATAGAGTTCATCCAGCTCAACACGACCGATCCGTTCACCGAGGTCGACGGCGAACGGGGCAGCATCAAGAGCAAACATTTCGCGTTCAGCGATCCGGCTGTGCGTCAGGCCATGTCGCTGCTTGCCGATCGCAAGAGCATTCAGGAATTCATCTACGGTCGTACCGGCATCGCTACGAGCAATTTCGTCAACAATCCGCCGCGCTTCCGCTCGCCGAACACGACATGGGAATTCAACGTTGACAAGGCCAATGCGTTGCTTGAAGCGGCAGGCTGGAAAAAAGGCGGCGACGGCATTCGGGAAAAGGGCGGCAAGAAGCTGAAGTTCGTCTACCAGACATCGGTCAACTCGATCCGCCAGAAAGAACAGGCCGTCATCAAGCAGGCAGCCCAGAAAGCAGGCATCGACCTCGAGCTGAAATCCGTCACCGCCGCCGTGTTCTTCTCGTCGGATGTAGCAAATCCGGACACCTACGGCAAGTTCTGGTGTGACATGCAGATGTACACCACTACCATGACGCAGCCCGACGCCGAGCGTTTCATGGATCAATACGTTTCGTGGGAAGTGTCCAGCAAGGCCAACAAGTGGCAGGGTCGCAACATCATCCGATGGCAAAACGCTGAGTACGACAAGGCGTTCCGAGCCGCCGAGGCCGAGCTTGATCCGGTCAAGCGGGCGGCGATTTACATCAGCATGAACGATATGGTGGTCAAGGACAACGCGGTCATTCCGCTCATCAGCCGGCC
>CAYMSY010000181.1:3508-6490 GCA_964393195.1 uncultured Alcaligenaceae bacterium
GAGGTCAAGGCGATGCTGCGCGTCAAATTCGGGCTTGATGATCCGATCTGGCAGCGCTACTTTCGCTGGCTGGCGGCGATGCTACAAGGTGACTGGGGCTTTTCGTTCATCAGCCGCGTCAATGTCGACACGCTGATCGTGCAGCGTCTGCCGGTCACACTCGTGGTGATCGGCGCGTCGCAATTGCTGGCGTTGCTGATTGCGTTGCCGGTCGGGATTTACTCGGCCGCGAAACCCTATTCGTGGTTTGACCGCATCGCCAGTACGCTTGCTTTTGTTGGTTTTTCGCTGCCGACATTCTTCACGGGCCTGCTGCTGATCCTGCTGTTCTCAATCACGCTGGACTGGCTGCCGTTTGTTTACCGTGCGGACATCTCTGCTACCGGCTGGCAATGGTGGTGGGAGCACATACGACAGTCGATCATGCCGGTCATGGTGCTGGGCTTGTTTCAGGGCGCAAGCTGGACGCGTTATGTGCGCTCGGCGATGCTTGATGTGATCCGGCTTGACTATGTGACGACTGCACGCAGCAAGGGGCTCAAGGAGCGTGTCGTGGTGATGAAACACGTCGTTCGCAATGCGCTGATTCCGGTCGTTACGCTCGTTGCGTTGCAGATGCCGGCGGTGTTTGGAGGAGCCATCGTCACCGAGCAGATTTTCCGTATTCCGGGCATCGGGTCGTTGCTGATTGATGCCATTCTGCGCAACGACACGCCGGTCATCATGGCGGTGACTTTCGTGTTCGCCTGCCTTGTCATTTTCTTCAACCTGATTGCTGATTTGCTCTATGGCTGGCTCGACCCCCGCATCAGCTATCGCTAGCGTGCCTGCGACGGCTGCACGCGCACCGCGCGTGTCACTCGCACGTGAGGCGTGGCGGCGTTTCTGCCGGCACAAGATGGCAGTGGTTGGACTCGCGATATTGCTTTCGATGGTGCTGCTGGTGGTGTTCGGGCCACTCGTGTGGAAAGTCGCAATCAACGACATCGACTTCGGCGCCCGGCTGAAGGGACCATCGCTCGCGCATCCGCTCGGGACTGATGATCTCGGGCAGGATCTGTTCGCGCGGATGCTTTACGGTGGCCGCATCTCGCTGGCGGTTGGTCTGGCCGCAATGACGATGGCGATCCTGGTGGGGGTGACCATCGGAGCGATTGCCGGCGTCTCGCGCGGCGCGGTGGACGCGGCGCTGATGTGGTTGACCGATCTGTTTTTGTCGTTGCCGCAGTTGCCGCTGCTGCTGCTCCTTATTTACCTGTTTCGGGACAGCCTCAAGACATTGTTTGGTCCGGAGGTTGGGGTGTTCATCCTGATCGTACTGGTGATCGGCGGCTTCCGCTGGATGCCGGTGGCACGGCTGGTGCGCGCGCAGTTTTTTTCGTTGCGTGAAAAGGAATACGTCGAGGCTGCGCGTGCGCTCGGCGCGTCGACGCTGCGTCAGGTGGTGCGACACATCCTGCCCAACACACTCGGCCCGGTAATCGTCGCCGGCACCATCGACGTCGCCGCCGCCATCATCGCTGAATCGACCCTGTCCTTCCTCGGTCTCGGCTTCCCTCCGGACATACCGACCTGGGGCCGACTTTTGTTCGACAGCAAGGACTACCTTGACATCGCACCGCACTGGGCACTAGCCGCAGGCACGGCGATCTTCCTGACCGTGTTGACCATCAATTTCATCGGCGACGGTCTGCGTGACGCGCTGGACCCGCGCAAGGTGATGTGATGAGCGCGATTGATTTCAAACACCGTCTGCTCGACATTCGCGGCCTGAAGACGCATTTCAAGACAGACGATGGTTGGTTGCACGCGGTTGACGGCGTTGACATCGCCATTGATCGTGGCGAAACGGTCGGCGTGGTCGGTGAGTCCGGTTGCGGCAAATCGGTCACCGCGATGTCGGTGCTGAAGCTCGTGCCGATGCCGCCGGGCCGCATCGTCGATGGCCAGATACTGTGGCAAGGCCGCGACATCGTGCCGATGAACGACGATGCGATGCGCGCGATCCGCATGAAAGAAATCGCCATTGTGTTTCAGGAGCCGATGACGTCGTTGAATCCCGTTTACACCGTCGGCGAACAGATCGCCGAGGGATTGATGCTGCACGAGGGGTTGTCAAAGAAGGACGCGATGAGCCGTGCGGTCGAGATGTTGAAGCTCGTGCATATTCCCACACCCGAACGTCGTGTGAACGACTATCCGCACCAGTTCTCGGGTGGCATGCGCCAGCGCGTGATGATCGCGATGGCGCTGTCGTGCAAGCCGAAGCTACTCATCGCCGACGAGCCGACCACGGCACTCGACGTAACGCTTCAGGCACAAATTCTTGATCTGCTCGCCGAGCTGAAGTCAGAGCTCGGCATGGCCATCATGCTCATCACGCATGCGATGGGTGTCGTCGCCGAAGTCGCGCAGCGTGTCGTCGTGATGTACGCAGGCAAAGTGGTGGAAGAGGCGACGGTCGAGGAACTGTTCGCGCATCCGCGTCACCCGTACACGCAGGGCCTGATCCGTTCGATACCCCGAATTGACACGGCGGCGGCGCAGAAGATCCGGCTTGAAGCCATTTCCGGCACGGTGCCGAAACTCATTGCACCGAAGGAAGGTTGTCGCTTCGCACCGCGCTGCAAGTTTGCGATGGCCGCATGCACGAGCGCGACGCCGGTATTGCGCGAGGTCGCGCCGGGCCACAAAGTGGCATGCGTTCTTGATGGAGCAACCGCATGACCGCATCGGTGACCGAGACCGCCGCTCCGCTGCTGAAGGTCGACAACCTCGTCAAGCACTTCCCGATCAAGGGCGGAATTTTTGGTCGCGTAGCCGAACGTGTGCACGCGGTGGACGGTGTCAGCTTTGAACTCAAAGCAGGTGAAACGCTGGGTGTTGTAGGCGAATCCGGATGCGGAAAAAGTACGACCGGACGCTGCATTCTGCGTCTGATCGAACCAACCTCGGGCGAAGTCTGGTTCGACGGAAAGAACG
>CAYMSY010000182.1:0-6396 GCA_964393195.1 uncultured Alcaligenaceae bacterium
TAGTCACTTGCGCCCCTGGTAGCTCCCTATTGAAGTTCGCGCTATCGTTCACACATTGCGGGTGACGCACATGGGGTGCGCACATTTCCGATTTCCAAAGGAACGTCTGACCATGAAACGAATTTTGTTGTTCGCTCTGACCAACATCGCGGTTGTCGCGGTGCTCGGCCTGGTGTCGAGCATTTTTGGCCTGAACCGCTTCCTGTCGGCCAGCGGCCTCAATCTTGGCGCGTTGCTCGGCTTTGCCCTGGTGATGGGCTTTACCGGCGCGATTTTCTCGCTGTTGATCAGCAAACCGATGGCGAAGTGGACCATGGGCCTGACCATGATCAACGATTCACCGGATCCGACCCATGCCTGGATCGTGCAGACGGTGCGCCGTTTTGCCGAAAAAGCGCAGATCGGCATGCCCGATGTGGCGATTTACGAGGGCGAACCGAACGCGTTCGCGACCGGTGCCTTCAAGAACTCGGCGTTGGTTGCCGTCTCTACCGGCCTGCTGCAGAGCATGAACCGGGAAGAGGTTGAAGCCGTGATCGGCCATGAGATCGCGCATGTGGCCAATGGTGACATGGTGACCATGACGCTGATCCAGGGCGTGATGAACACGTTTGTGATCTTCCTGTCGCGCGTGATTGGCTATTTCATTGATCGCGTCGTGCTGCGCAATGATCGTGATGGACCGGGCATCGGGTACATGGTCTCGGTGTTCATCCTTGATCTGGTGCTTGGCGTCGTCGCGCACATCATCGTGTCGTGGTTCTCGCGGCAGCGCGAGTACCGCGCCGATGCCGGTTCTGCCGAACTGATGGGCAACAACCGTCCGATGATCAATGCGCTGGCTCGACTCGGCGGACTTGACCCCGGTGAATTGCCACAAAGCGTGAAGGCGATGGGCATCAATGATCGTCCGGGCTTTGCGGCGTTGTTTTCGACGCATCCGCCGATGGAAGATCGCATCCGCGCCCTGCAGGAGCGTGCCCGCTAACCGGTTGTCGATGAGGCGGCCACAGAACGCTGGCCGCAACGTTTCCGAGCAAAGCCCCGTACGCGGGGCTTTGTGCTTTTTCAACGCAGCTTTTGTTCAATCGCCGATGGGATAATCGCGGCGAACATTATTCCCCGCTTTTCTCATGCACTTCTACGCGGTCGTCGCGCTTTCTGCCTTTCTCCTGTTTCTCGTTCAACCCTTGATTGCCAAGCAGATCCTGCCTTGGTTCGGTGGCAGTTCCGCCGTGTGGACGACCTGCATGCTGTTCTTTCAGGGCGCGTTGCTGCTCGGCTACGCCTACTCGGACGTGAGTCCGCGTGCGTTGGGGGCACGCCAGCAACCGCGCCTGCACATGGTGCTCGCGCTCGTAGCACTGCTGGTGCTGCCGATCATCGCTCCCGAGAGCTGGAAACCGGAGGGCGGCGAAGAACCGATTTCACGCATTCTGCTGTTGCTTGCAGTGACCATCGGGTTGCCCTACGTCCTGCTGTCGACCACGAGTCCGCTGATTCAGAGCTACTTCGCGCGCCTGCACCCCGGTCGTGACGCATACCGCCTTTTTGCCCTTTCCAATGCCGCTTCACTGGCGGCGCTCGTTGCCTATCCGGTGGTGATTGAACCGTTTGTCGGCACCCGTATGCAGGCGCTGGGCTGGTCAGTCGCGTTCGCGCTTTTCGTGCTCTTGCTTGTCGCGCTGGCGTGGCGCGTGAGCCGTGCGGAGGCAGTTGAA
This sequence comes from uncultured Alcaligenaceae bacterium, assembly GCA_964393195.1. Lineage (GTDB taxonomy): Bacteria > Pseudomonadota > Gammaproteobacteria > Burkholderiales > Casimicrobiaceae > Casimicrobium. Next base: position 1,722 of record CAYMSY010000182.1, read on the forward strand.
CCGGTAACGGAGGCCGAGTCGGCCGACGCGACGGCGGATGTCATGCCTGCAATGGCGGTTCAGCTGCGCTGGATAGCCCTGTCTGCTGCGGGCTCGATGCTGCTGCTCGCTGTCTCAAACCACATTACCCAAAACGTGGCGAGTGTTCCCCTGCTGTGGATTCTTCCGCTGACGCTCTATCTGTTGACCTTCATCCTTACGTTCGACGGAACTGGCTGGTACAAACGACGGGTGTATGCCGGTCCGTTCTTCGTGCTGGTCATTGGCATGTGTTTTCTGCTGGTAGACAAGGACTTTCAGTTTGATCTCATCATCCAGACCAGTGTTTTTTGTGTCGGTCTGTTCGTTGTCTGCATGGTCTGCCACGGTGAACTGGTGCTGGCAAAGCCGGCGCCGACGCATCTGACCCGCTTTTATCTGCTGGTGTCGATCGGTGGCGCGCTGGGAGCATTGATCGTGAGCGTGGCGGCGCCGTTGCTTTTTTCGACCTACCTTGAAACGGCGGTAGCGCTGTTGATTGCGGCGCTGCTGTTTGTGCCGGTGGCACAGGCTGCTCATCCTTTCCTGCAATGGCTGGCGGTTGCGCTGGCAATCGGTGTGGTCGGGACGGGCGCTTGGTTTGTGAAGCAGGAGCACAAGAACGCGGTAGACGTATCACGCAATTTCTACGGTGTGCTCAAGGTCAAGTCTTACGACGACCCTGGTACCGAAAACTACCTGCTGCGCCTGGTGCACGGTGCAATTCTTCATGGCGAGCAATACCCGCATGAAAAGTGGCGCCGCGAACCCACGACCTACTACACGCCGACGTCGGGATTCGGTCGTGCGGTCAACCTGCAACGTGAACTGGCTCCGCGGACAAACAATACTCAGCGCATCGGCATGATCGGTCTCGGTGTGGGCACGGTGGCGGCTTATTGTCGGGAGGGGGACATCTGCCGCATCTACGAAATCAACGCCGAAGTCGAGCGGCTGGCGCGTAAGCATTTCACTTATCTGGCGGACGCAAAAGGTAAAGTGAACGTGATCCTCGGTGATGCGCGGTTGTCACTGGAACGCGAAGCCAGCAACCAGTTCAATGTGCTGGCGGTCGACGCTTTCTCGGGCGATTCGATTCCGATGCACCTGATCACCCAGGAGGCTGTACGGGTCTTCATGGGACAGGTTGCGGGCAACGGGATCGTGGCTTATCACGTGTCAAACAGGTTCCTCAATTTGCCACCGGTTCTGGCAGAAATTGCCGAGAAGGAAAAGCTTGCCGGCGTGGTCGTGGAAGATCCCGCTCAAAGCGACAACACGCTACATTCGTCGAGTACCTGGGTGCTGCTGGCCCGCAACCCGGAGACACTCAAGGGTATCGGCGACGCTGGTCTTCCGCTCGCGCGGGTTGCCGGGGCACCGCTGTGGACTGATGACTTCAACAATCTGCTGTCAGTCGTCAAATGGAGGCATTGATGTCGACGGGCTCCGCCGCTGAGGGAGAGACAGCGGCAGCGCCTGATCTATCCACCGTCGTGCGCATGCAGTGACGGGTCAAGCGCAGCCCGTTCATCAAAGACAAAGCAGTCCCCCGTGTAGTGATCACGTCCTACGTGCTCGAAGTAACGCAGGATCCCGCCTTGTAACTGGTAGACATTGTTCGCGCCAAGGGACTGCAAAAACGGCGCAGCCTTTTCACAGCGAATTCCGCCGGTACAGAAGCTGACCACGGTCTTGTCGCGTAGCTCGTTGATGCGGTGGTGTGCCATTTCACCAAATTCAGTGAAGTTGTGATTACCCCAAAACACAGCGTTATCGAACGTTCCTTTGGCGACTTCAACGTCGTTGCGGGTGTCAAGCATGACGATCTCCTCGCCTGCATCCAGACGACGTTTGAGCTCCTCCGGTGTCATGAATGGTGCTGGCGCGTTGACCGGATCAAGGCCCGCTTGACGGAAGGTCACGATCTCGCGCTTGAGTTTGATCTTCATGCGTTTGAAAGGCACCGCGTCGCTCCAGCTTTCCTTGACATCGAATCCGTGAAAACGGTCATCATCGTCAAGTATTGCCAGAAAACTGCGCACGGCAGTCTCTGCGCCGGCGAGAAATACGTTAATACCTTCCGGGGCCAGCAGGATAGTGCCCTTGATACCCAGCGCCTGTGCCTTTGGCAACAGCGTGGCCTTGAGCGCGGCGGGATCATGGATACCGACAAATCGGTACGTGGCAACATTCAGTATTTGAGACATGCCAAGATTTTAGGTCCTGATCAGTCGGCGATAATTGACGATACGCAATGGAGGTACGATGATTTACACGCTCGGCGAACGCTTACCACAAGTTCTGGGCACAGGGCATTTTGTGGCGGACAGCGCAAGCGTCATGGGTTCAGTGATATTGCATGACCGGACGAGTGTCTGGTTCGGTGCGGTATTGCGTGGGGATTGTGAACTCATCACGATTGGTGAGGGCAGCAATATTCAGGATCTTTCCATGGTGCATGCGGACTTCGGGGTGCCGGTCAATGTCGGGAAATATGTCACCGTGGGCCATCAGGTTTGTCTTCATGGCTGCACCATCGGTGATGGCGCGTTGATAGGCATACATTCAACTGTCCTGAACGGTGCCGTTATCGGTGAAGGTTCTCTGGTTGGAGCAAATTCTCTGGTGGGGGAGGGCAAGAAATTCCCGCCTCGGTCGTTGATCCTCGGTGCCCCGGCAAAAGTCGTGCGTGAGCTGACCGATGAAGAGGTTGCCAAATTGCGCGGCAGTGCCCAGCACTACATTGACAATGCAGCGCTGTTCGCGGCGCAACTTGCAGCGAAACGATAAGGAAGCAATCATGAACGGACACTGGATCGATATCAAGGCGCATGATGGCGGCACCTTTGGCGCATATGTTTCGTTACCTCCGAAAGCCTCGGTCACTCCGGGTGCGCGGGCGCCGGGCATTGTGCTCATCCAGGAGATCTGGGGTGTCAACCAGCACATTCGTGACGTTGCCGACCAGTACGCCATGGACGGTTTCACGGTGATGGCGCCGGATATATTTTGGCGGCAGCAGCCCCGTGTGGACCTGGCTTATAACGAAGTGGACAATCCAAAAGCGTTTGCCCACATGGGAGCGCTCGATCGCCCCAATGCTGCGCTTGATCTCGCGGCCGTGGCGAAAGTGCTGCGCGAGCATACAGCCTGCACCGGAAAGATTGCCAGCGTCGGTTACTGCATGGGCGGTGCATTGTCGTTTGTGTCCGCAGCGAACGGCATTGTCGATGCTGCGGTGTGTTACTACGGCGGTGGAATACACACCATGCTTGATCGCGTGCCGTCCATCAAGGTGCCGATGTTGCTGCATTTCGCAGAAAACGACGGGCATATTCCGATGTCTGCGGTCGAGGCAGTCCAGCAGGCATTCAAGGGGCGGGACGAGGTGCGAATTGATGTCTATCCCGCAGTTGATCACGGGTTCAACTGTTGGGGGCGCGCGATGTACAACCAGAAAGCTGCCGCTCTTGCGCGTGGGCGGTCACTGGCTTTTCTTGCCAAGACCGTTTGCTGAACCGGTCATTGCCGGCACGACCCGATAACAAGAGGACACGAGGGAGAACGATATGACGTATGCGGCAATTACTGGCTGGGGCAAATGCATGCCACCGGCGGTTCTGACCAACGCGGATCTTGCGACCTTTCTGGAAACCGACGATGAATGGATTACATCGCGCACCGGAATGAAAGAACGTCGGATTTCGCATGTACCCGCAGTGGAACTGGCCTATGTCGCTTCAATGCGAGCGCTTGCCTGCGCCGGACTCAAGCCATCTGACATCGATTTGATTGTCTATGGTTCGTGCAGCTTTGACGAAATGGTTCCTAACACGGCGTCCGGCCTGCAATACAAACTTGGTGCCGGCAATGCGGCAGCTATGGACGTCAACACAGCCTGTACGTCATTTCTTTATAGCTGGACTACCGCCAATGCGATGATTCGTTCTGGCGTCGTCAAGCGCGCGCTGGTCGTGGGCGTTGAGCTGATTTCACGCTATATGGATTGGGAGAGTCGCGGCGTAGCGGTGCTGTTCGGCGATGGTTGTGCGGCGATCGTCATTGAGGCAACGGAGGAAAAAACCGGGCTGTTAGCAGAGTCGCTTGGCTGTTTTAGCGATGCACGCGGCATTTTGCGAATTGGAGGTTATGGCGCGACCTATGCCAACGCGAATGTGACCTTCGGCGACATGTCGTGGACCTTTGATGGCCCCCAGATTTTCAAAAAAGCGGTGCAGGGCATGACTGACGCGAGCGCGAAGGCGCTTGCCAAGGCGGGGGTTACCGCAGAGCAGATTGACCTCGTGGTGCCGCATCAGGCCAACTCGCGCATTATCGAGTCGGTTGCCAAGTACGCGGGAATACCGATGAGCAAGGTACACCTGACCGTTCAGAAATATGGAAACATGAGTGCTGCTACGGTACCGGTGGCGATGGTGGAAGCACTCGACGAAAAGCGGATTTTGTCCGGCTCGAAATTGTTGATGCCGGCTTTTGGCGCAGGATTGACAGTCTGCTCCCACTATGCGGAATGGGGCGAACGCACGACGCCCAAGGACGTGTCAACGGTAGAGTTGGCACCTTGCGACAAGACGGCGCTTGAACTCGTCAACGAGATTCGCGCCGCCAAGGATGTTCGTGGACGCAGTGCAGC
>CAYMSY010000183.1:0-6372 GCA_964393195.1 uncultured Alcaligenaceae bacterium
AACCTTCTTTTGCGCGGAGTCGAGCGCGTTTTGTCTGTCGCAGTGCACTCGATTCACTTTCTCTTCTTTGGGCGAGCCCCGAACTACATCGGCAGATAGTGCTGGCCGACGAGCCGATTTCGCCAAAAATGACTTACACGTTAACTGCGGCCCGGGGCAAGCTCTGGATTCCCGGCACCAGACTCAATTTGCGCGGGTATGCCGGTGATCAAAAGCACCTCACTGACGCGTTAGCCGAAAACACCACGCACATCGAAAGTTGCGGGAAAGCAATCAGCGCGCTACTGCGTCCCCAAGATCACGCCGCGCCAAACCTTGCCACTCGTTGGGTCACCGCACTCAATTGGTATGGCGACGGATGCCGCGAGCCCGACGACGCTGTAGCCCTCGCAAAACTCGGAACCGCGCTTGATGTTTTGGCCTGTGGCGGAAAGCAGCAAGGTATTGTCGACATGATGCAGAACCTGACGGGACGGAATGCATCTGACGTGATTGTGAAATCACCTCAAATCACACTTTCAAATCTTGTTAGGCGCATTTATGACGCTGGACGTTCAAAGATTCTCCACGGCACTCACGTAGATCGCACTATCTCGTTCGCGGATGAACGGCGATATGCAACGACCCTTGCCGGCATGGCGCTACGCGGGTGCGTCATTCGGCTGGCGAACTACACGGGACCGGACGTTGATAAGGCGTTTAGAACAATTTCATTAAAGCACTAAAGGGGTCAGGCTCGATTTAATCGCGCCACTTTCATTGTGTGTCACCGGACCTACTCGCTCAAAGAATCAATCCAGCGCCAAAATCAGCAATCAACTTTCCTCTGAAGCCCATACTGCATAGGGGTTAGCATCCGATTTCTGCCTTTCTCGATATCGCGCATAAATCCACTAAGAGCCCATATGAAATAAGGCTTTCAACAAAAAGCTGTCAGCCATTTCCCACGTCCAACAGCCCGTCGTCACCCCGGCACACACAAACTAAACGACAATCCGCAGGCGCCCCGATGCGGCTACGCTGCTCGGTGCGCACTTCCGTACATTTCGAGAAGGGATGGCCATTATGGGCAACCGGTATTTCCGCTTCATCGTTGCAACGTTCCGCGTCATGGCCATCGTCGGTATTTCGGCCATCGCTGCTGTTGCGTCAACAAGCAACGCGTTTGCCGCGCTGATCGTTTATCAGGCACCACTCTCTGGCCCCAATGAAGCACCGCCCAATGCCTCACCGGGCATCGGTAACGCGAAGATCACGATCGACACCGTGCTCTCGACCATGCGCATCGAGGCTACCTTTTCCGGGTTAACGGGAACGACGAGCGCTTCGCACATTCACTGCTGCACCAGCGTCGTGCGCGCGGGGACAGTCGGTGTCGCGACGCAGGTGCCGAATTTTTCTGGGTTCCCGCTCGGCGTCACCTTCGGCAGCTACGATTTCACGTATGACATGACGCAGGCCACGTCTTTCAACGCGGCGTACGTGACTGCCAACGGCGGCACTGCAGCCAGTGCCTTTGCCGCGCTGCAAGCCGGAATGGTCGCGGGCAAGGCGTATTTCAATATCCACAGCAACACGTTCGGCGGCGGCGAAATCCGCGGTTTTCTGGAGCGCGTGCCGACCCTCGACGTGGACAACAGTTTCACCGTGACGCACTACCACGCGCTGACCGACGGGCTGCTGCTCATTCGCTACATGCAGGGACTGACTGGTCCGGCGCTTACCGCGGGTTTGAGCGTGAGCGGTGCCGCGCGCGGCGACGCGACGAGCATCAAGGCGTACCTGGACGCGTACCGCATGAGCTTCGACATCGACAACAACAGCAATCTCGACGCCGCGACCGATGGCATCCTGATCGTCCGCTATCTGCTCGGGTTGCGCGGCAATGCGTTGATTCAGGGCGCGGTGGCGCCCGGTGCGCCGCGCAATACCGCCGTCGATATTGAGGCCTATCTCGGGCAATTGACGCCATAGACGGCGCAGTTGGGTTTTCGTCGACATCAGCCAAAAGGTCGAAAGACTCGCTGATGACTGCAGTTGACGAGTGCGTGTCGACTCGCTGAATGCGTTTTCTGGACGACGAGGATTGAAAAAGCCTGCGCAGATGGAGCTTGCACGGCGTCACGGCACGAGTTGCGAGCGTTCGCAGAGCCATCAGCTTTTTCGCTAATCCCTTATTTCATGGGGCATAGCGGCAATAAATTCATTTTATCGACTTTTGGCGATTATTAGGCATAAGCCCTTATTGGATGCTACTTTCAGGCGAAAGCTGATGGCCAATTTTCCGCATTCGGCGTTGGCTTTTGCGCTGCCACTCACCTGTTCGACTCGCGAGAGCCCATTCACGCCGGTCGAATGGCGAAACCTATAATTGATCATTGGCCACGGCAGTGGCGTGGCGGGCTTTAACTCGTCGGTGACCCTCATCCATCCACGGCGAAATCCGGTCTCGCCGGCGAATCGAAAGCCATGAAAACGTTACGCAAGCTCCGCACCGTCAGCAACCGCCCGTTGAGCCTCATGTCCGGGCCGGAGTCCGGAAACTTCCCTGAAAGAGCGACCGCGCTGCACATGACATTCATCGGAGCTCGCTGAAATACATGCTGAGCCCTCTGGCAAGCGCGCTCGCGGACTTCGCGGCGCCCGGTACACCGCGACTGCTGTTTGTCACCCACGCCTGGGGCGGTGGCGTCGAGCAACACGTCACCGCCTTGACGCAACTGTTGCGCGATCGCGCCCGCGTGCTGATTCTTCGACCCGAGGGCACCGGGTCGTTCCGCTTGCAGCTTGCCGACGGCACGTCGATCGGCCTCACGGCCGATTGGGATCGCCTCGTTGCCGCACTGCGCGGGCTCAATTTCGAGCGCATGCATTTGCACCATGTTCACGGTTTTTCGAAGGCGCTGCTTTCTCTCGACCTGCAACTGGGGTTACCCGTCGACATCACGCTGCATGACTATTTCGCCGTCTGCCCGCAGTACCAGCTGGTCAACGAGAACGGCCAGTACTGCGGTGAGCCCGACGATTCGGGCTGCGCGGCCTGCCTCGCGAAGCGCCCGCATGCATGGGACATGGGCATTGCTGAATGGCGCGGTGCGTTTTCAACGCTGCTGCTGCGTGCCGCTCGCGTGTTTGCGCCGAGCGAGAGCGTGGCGCAAGGCATACGGCGCTATGTGCCGACACTGAACGCCATCGTGGTGCCGCACCCGGAGCGCCTGAGTCCGCTGCCGCCGGTCAGCAAGGTGGCGCTGCTCGGCGCGCTGTCGCCGGCAAAAGGGCTGCGGGTCGCCGTCGAGGTCGCTGCCCTGGCGCGCCGGCAACAGACGCCGCTGGTCGTACGGCTGATCGGCCATGCTGCCGAACCGTTGCCGGACACGATCACCGCCACGGGGTCGTATCGCAGCGATGAGCTGATGCATCTGCTGGCGAGCGAACGGCCCGACGCGATTTGGCTACCGTCGCAGGTGCCCGAAACGTATTCGTTCGCACTGTCTGCCGCGCTGGCAAGTGGTCTGCCCATTGTGGCCTCCGATCTCGGCGCACTCGGCGAACGGTTGCGACATTGTGAACGGGCCACATTGCTGTCGCATGATGCTTCTGCCGGTGAATGGCATGAAGCCCTGCTGAAAGCCTGCGCCGCAGCGCAGGGCAGCGTGCGGCAGGTCGCCGCGCCATCTGCTGCGGCTACGCCGTCGAACGCTTACTACTCGCATGATTACGCTGCCGTCTTGCCGCAGTCCGTGAACGCGGCCGACTCCGGTGCGCTGCAGGCGCTGATTGCGTCGTCCGTCACGCCCCCGCGGGCCATCACCGATACGCCGCGCCCGCTGATCGACGTGTTCCGGATTGGCGCTTACGGCGGTCATCGCGAATCGCTGCATGCGGTCGAACTCGAGATCGCGACACTGCCGCCCGGCGAAGCCCACGTGGTTGGCCGCGGCGCCTACGAGGCAGAAGTGGACCGGCTCGAAAACGAGATCAGCGTTCAGGTCACGACCGCTCTCGAGCAGGCGCGCGCATTCGAGGCGCACATCGCGCACCTGGATGACACCATTGATGCGTTGCGAGCCGCGCTCGACGAATCGGACCAGCGGGCAGCTGCGGCTCGTGAACACATCGCCCATCTCGAACAGACGCGCGACCAGATGCTGGCCAGCGCATCATGGCGCGCCACGCAGCCGCTGCGTTTTCTGGCGCGACAATGGCGGCGCTCGCTGCGAGTGATGTCGGTGCTGGCAACACTGGTGCGGCGCGGACCGGCGGTGTTCCGCGGGGGCATCGCGCGCTACCGGCGCGGCGGCTGGCGCAGCGTACGCGAACGCCTGGTGCAGGAGATGCGCGCGAAACCGGACACCGGCACGATCGCCCTGCCCTCCAATGAAACCACGCCCATTGGCGAACTGTCGCTGGCAACCGCGTTCGACGCGCCCGTCGTCTCCATCATCATCCCGGTTTACGGGCAGCATGAGACAACCTTCGCCTGCCTGAAAAGCATCGCCAGCCATCCACCGCGCGCAAAGTATGAAGTGATCGTCATGGACGATTGCTCGCCGGAGCCCGCGAGCGAGGCGCTGGCGCCGGTTCGCGGCATCCGTGTGCTGCGCAACGGGCACAACCTCGGCTTTATCGGCAACGTCAATGCCGGCGCAGCGGCGGCAACCGGCGACTATCTGCTGATCCTGAACAACGACACCATCGTTCGGCCCGGCGCGTTCGATGCAATGATCGACACCTTCGACCAGCACAGCAATGTAGGGCTGGTCGGTGCCAAGCTGCTCAATGCCGACGGCAGCGTACAGGAAGCCGGCGGCATCGTCTGGCGTGATGGCAGCGCGTGGAATTGGGGCCGCGGTCAGAACCGGGACGATCCGCGATTCAACTTCGTGCGCGACGCTGACTACTGTTCGGGCGCGGCGCTGGCGATCCGGCGTGAGCTGTTCGCAGCGCTGGGTGGATTCGACGTCCACTACGCACCGGCATACTACGAAGACACCGACCTCGCCTTCCGCGTTCGTCAACACGGGTTGCGCGTCGTGTACCAGCCGGCCGCCGAGATTTTTCATATCGAGGGCGTGAGCCACGGCCGCGACGAGAATTCCGGCATCAAGGCGTATCAGGTCGCCAATGCGGCCAAGTTCTTTGAGCGCTGGCAGCAGGTGCTCGCCAACCATCGCGACAACGCCGTGGAGCCTGAGCTTGAGGCCACCCGCAGCGCCCGCAGTCGCATCCTGATCGTCGAGGCCTGCATGGTGACGCCCGATCAGGATTCAGGCTCAGTGCGCATGCTCAACATGATGCGCATGCTCGTGAACGACGGGCATCAGGTGACGTTTGTCGCCGACAATCTGGACGGCGATGCGCGCTATCGCCCGCTGCTGACGGCGATTGGCGTCGAGGTCCTGTTCGCGCCCTTCGTGCGCAGCGTGCGCGCCGTCCTCGCTGCGCGCGGGCCGACGCTGGACACCATCGTGTTCTGCCGGCATTACATCGCGTCGCAGTATGTGCAGTCCGTGCGCAAACTGGCGCCGCGCGCGCGCATCGTGTTTGACACGGTTGACCTGCATTTCGTCCGCGAAGAGCGCGAGGCCGAGTTGACCGGCAGTGCGTCGATGACCCGCGCAGCGGCCGTTACGCGGGCCCGCGAACTGGCGGTCATCACGCGCAGCGATGTAACGCTCGTGGTGTCGCCGTTCGAGCGCAAGCTGCTCGCAGAACTCGCTCCGGCCGCACGCGTTGAAATCGTGTCCAACATCCACGTGCCGACGCAATCCGATGTCTCAACGCAGGGCCGGACCGACATCCTGTTCGTAGGCGGGTTCCGCCATCCGCCGAACGTTGACGCGGTGAAGTGGTACGCCACGGAAGTGCTGCCTCACGTCCGGCGCCTGCTTCCTGACGCCATCACCACCATCGTCGGCAGCAACATGCCGCAGGAGATCGAAGCGCTCAAACGCGACGGGCTCAACATCGCCGGTTTTGTCGACGCGCTCGATCCGCTGCTGCGCAAGGCGCGTGTCTCGATTGCGCCGCTGCGCTTCGGAGCCGGAGTCAAGGGCAAGGTGAACGAGGCCATGAACCACGGCATCGCCGTGGTCGCGACGACGTGCGCGGTCGAAGGCATGGGGCTTGTCGCAGGTCGCGACGTGCTGGTGGCGGACGATCCGGCGCAGGTCGCGGAGGCGATCGCCATGCTTTATCGCGACGATGAACTGTGGGCAAGCATCGCCCGAAACGGCATGAACAACGTGCGTGCACATTTCTCGATGGATGCGGCGCTGCCCGCGCTGCGTGCCGTGTTTGACCATCGCGACGTGCATTGATGCGCCTGTCGCCGGGCGCGCCGAAAGTCAGTCGCCCGGATTAACCTTGAAC
>CAYMSY010000184.1:0-6370 GCA_964393195.1 uncultured Alcaligenaceae bacterium
TTGTGTTCTCTGATGTTTTTTAGGAGCGGCTTCGCCTCGACCGGGCTTCATCTCGACGAGGGTCGCGGCAGAGCCGCTCCTGTAGGTCATTGTGTTTTCTGCCGGAACAGCGTCCGCGCGATGATGTTGAGCAGAAGTACGGCCAGCGTAATCAGCAGCGCTCCGGCCCAGGCCAGCCGCTGCCACTCTTCGTACGGGCTCATCGCGAACTGGAAAATCACCACCGGCAAGTTCGCCATCGGCGCATTCATGTCGCTGCTCCAGAACTGGTTGTTGAGCGCGGTGAACAAGAGCGGCGCTGTCTCGCCCGAGATGCGCGCCAGTGCTAGCAGCACGCCGGTCACGACGCCGCCCTGCACCGACTTGAGCGTGACCATCAGCACCACGCGCCATCGCGGCGCACCGAGCGCAATTGCCGCATCACGCATGCTGTGCGGCACCCGCAGCAGCATCGTCTCGGTGGTGCGCACAACAACAGGCACCGCGATGATGGCGAGCGCCACGGCGCCGGCCCAGCCCGAGTAGTGATTCACCTTGGCAACAACCAGTGTGTAAACAAACAGGCCAATCACGATCGACGGCGCCGACAACAAGATGTCATTGACGAATCGCGTGACCTTGGCGAGCCAGTTGTTGCGACCGATTTCCGCAAGATAAATCCCGGCCATGATGCCGACCGGCGTAGCGATGAAAATCGCAGCGCCCACGATCATCAGGCTGCCAAAAATTGCATTTGCCAGCCCGCCGTCGGAACCCGGCGGCGGTGTCATCTGCGTGAACAGTGCCGGACCGAATGCCGCGAGCCCCTTGCTGAACAGGGTGAACAGAATCCATAACAGGAACACCATGCCGAACGCCATGGTGCCGAGCGACATCAGCAGGTTGAAGCGGTTGACCCAGACGCGACGCTTGTAAATCGGATTGTCCGGAGAGGCGAGTGATTGGGTGCTCATGTGCGCTTCCCTTCGCGTTTGGCGAGCGATGAGAGCATCCAGCGCGACAGCGCCAGCACGCAGAACGACAGCGCAAACAGCGTCAACCCGAGTGTGATCAACGCAGAGAAGTGCGCCGGATCAGAAGCCTCATTGAATTCATTGGCGAGTGACGATGCAATCGAATTGCCCGGCTCAAAAAGTTTCGCGGAAATGTTGTACGCATTGCCGATCACGAACGTCACCGCCATCGTCTCGCCCAGCGCGCGGCCAAGACCGAGCATGATGCCGCCGATCACGCCAACCTTGGTGTAGGGCAGCACCACATTCCACACCACTTCCCACGTCGTCGCGCCGAGGCCGTATGCGGACTCCTTGAGGATGGGGGGCGTGGTGTCGAACACATCGCGCATCACCGAAGCTATGAACGGGATCACCATCACCGACAGGATCACCCCCGCCGTGAACACGCCAAACCCGTTCGGTGTGCCCTGAAACACGATGCCGATCAGCGGAATCTTGCCGAGCGTATTGATCATCAGCGGCTGCAGGGTTTCTGCAAACAGCGGCGCGAAAACGAACAGACCCCACATGCCGTAAATGATCGAAGGAATCGCGGCCAGAAGCTCAACCGCCGTGCCGAGCGGGCGCTTCAACGCGGGCGGGCACATCTCGGTCAGGAACACGGCGATACCAAAACTGACCGGCACCCCGATGATGAGCGCGATGGTTGCCGTGATGATGGTGCCCCACAGCGGGGCCATGCCGCCGAACAGGCTGCGCACCGGATCCCATACGTCCGACACCCAGAACTTTGGCCCGGTCTGGGTCAAGGTTTGCCATGAACCCATGAACAATGACACGATGATCCCGACCAGCGTCACCAGCACCAGCAGCGCAAAGAATTGCGTGCTGTAGCCAAAAATCCTGTCCTGCAGCGCAAAGCTGTTCGCTTTGCTGTTGCTAACCGTCGCGACCGACATGGTTTCCCCTGAGTTGTCTTTGCCGTTATCTTTTCGGCGAGCACTGCACCGCGCAATGCACCCTGAAAAGATTGCGGCTCTCCCGTGGAGAGCCGCAATCTGGCTACAAGCGCTGGATCAGAACACGGCCTTGCCGGATGCGTCAGTGATCTTTTTCCATTCAGCCTGAATCAACGAAACAGTTGCCGGTGGCAGCGGAACGTATTCGAGCTCGAGCGCCGACTTGCCGCCGCTCTTTAGTGCCCAGTCGAAGAACTTGAGCACTTCGCGTGACGACTCGGGCTTGGCGGGTTTGGCGTGCATCAGGATGAACGAAGCGCCCGACATCGGCCAGCTCTTCGCCCCCGGCTGATCGGTCAAAACCACAGCCATGCCCGGTGTATTTTTCCAGTCAGCACCCGCCGACGCCGCAGCGAATGAAGCCTCTTCCGGCTGCACGAACTGGCCATCCTTGTTCTTCATCGCGATGTGGTCGAGCTTGTTCTTCTTGGCGTACGCATATTCGACGTAACCGATCGAGCCCTTGATGCGTTGCACGTACTGCGCCACGCCCTCGTTGCCCTTGCCGCCCACGCCTTCCGGCCACGACACGGCAGTGCCGACGCCGACTTTCGTTTTCCACTCCGGTGAGACTTTCGCCAGATAGTCAACAAACAGGAATGTCGTGCCCGAGCCATCCGAGCGGCGCACAACGGTGATCGGACCGTCGAGTTTGAGGCCGGGGTTCAGGTCGGTGATCGCCTTGTCGTTCCAGTTCTTGATCTTGCCGAGATAAATGTCCGCCAGCACCGGGCCGGTGAGCTTCAGTTCACCCGGTTTCACCGCATCCATGTTGGTCACCGGTACCACGCCACCGATGATCGCAGGGAACTGGATGAGTCCATCTTTCGCCAGATCAGCCGCAGCCAGCGGCATGTCGGACGCGCCGAAATCCACCGTCTTCGACTGGATCTGCTTGATGCCACCGCCGGAGCCGATGGACTGATAGTTCATTGCCGTGCCGGTCGCCTTTTTGTACTCATCTGCCCACTTGGCGTAAATCGGAAAGGGGAACGTTGCGCCAGCACCGGTAATGGTCGTTTGCGCGAAAGTGAATGAAGCCGACGCACTCACTGCAACGGCAGCGGCGATAGCGAGTAATTTTTGCGAGAAACGCATGAGCAAATCCTTTATGTCTTCTCAGGGAGGAGGAGAAGGTGGGAACCCTTCTTCTTTTCTAGTCCGGGGAGTGTGACGGGGATTTGTGACAGGAGTATTGCAGGCCGTGGCTCTTTGTCCTGCAGGCGCGGTGCTCGCAATCGTTTATGGTTATGCCTACGTCATGATGGCGTAGGTTTGCGTCCCATGGGAGTTGTAAGGTTTCTATATGTTTCTTCGGTCGCTTGCCTTGGTCCTTTCGTTCGCGGGTACGCTCGCATACGCTCAACGCGTGCTCACGAGCCCTGATCTTTCCACCTTTACGGTTGGCGACATCCCAAGCATTTCGGTCGACGCCCCGACTGGCTGGATCTATGCGTCGGGATTCAACTCGCGCGCGATGGGGTTGACGAGATTTGGCATGGCGCGAGTGACTGGTGACGGCGTTATCGACGGCGGCTGGCAACCCGCAGGCCTGCATGATGTCTTTTCACACGTTGTAGCCAGCAACGGTGACCTTTATGTCCACGGCTGGGAGACGGTCGCCGGACCGAGAGTGATTGTTCGATACTCGCCGGCCGGTAGCGCTCAGCCTGCTGCCATCTATCGTGTTGGAGCGATCGAAAACAATCCAAACTCAGGCATTGGCATGATGTTTGGCAATCGGGGCCGCTACGTCTACTTCACTGACAACAACAACGTAAATGTGAAGGTCGGCCGTATCGACACGACGACAGGTCTGGTGGATTCCACCTGGTCGTACTTTACCTCTCAGCAGATATTCAACATCTCACAGGGGGCCGGCGCGGACGCCCCACTTTTCATTCTGGAACAGCAATATCCCGGATTGGACCGTGATCTGTACTTGCGTCGACTGGATTCCATTGCGGCGGACTCCGTGCTGTGGACAAAAACCTATCCGCCCGGCGATGCTGGTATCGCCGCTGATGACAGCGCACGTGTCTATTTAATGAGGCGCGCGGGCTTTTCATCCAGGGACATCAGCATTGAACGCTTGACCTCGACGGGCTACTTGGACCTGCTCTGGAATGGCCAAGGCGCATCGCGAGCAGCTTCGCAAAGCGCGTGGAACCGCAGGCTGTTTGTGGTGGACAATTCGCTTCTGGTTCCTGCTTACGTTGATTCGACGTCGTCTGATCCGGGACGAACTGAGCTGCTTCGTTTCAACCAAAGTGGTACGGAGATGGCGCGCTGGACACCGGGTCTTGATAGCCGCATTCAGAACATAGTTGATGGTCGCAATGGTCGAATCTACGTTTCGGTCAATCGCTCGCTACAGGTTCTTGATCGTGGCACGTTGCAGCCGTTGCGCAACTTGTCCCTAACTTTCGGTTCACTGGGTCGGATTGATTCGGTGCTCGCCTTGCCTGATGGTGGTCGCCTGTTCCTTGGTGCGTTCGACGTCTGGTATGGTGGGCAGCGTTTTCAGAACATTTTGCGAACCCGCGCGGATGGAACGCCACATACCGACTGGCGCGTTGAAGTCGATGGCGCAGTGGGTTCGGCAACAGTTACCCCGCTTGGCTTGCTGTTGGCGGGTAACTTCACGCGCGTGAATGGCATTTCCAGGTCAGGGACCGTGCTACTTTCTTTATCAGCGACCGCGACCGTTGCTGACTGGTCACCCGCGATTTCACTCGGGGGCCGATTGTTCGTGTTTGATGGTCGGGACACGGCCTACTTCATTGGCTATTCCGGCGGAATTCACCGAATGGCGCTGTCGAATGGTCTGGTTGACAACGCATGGAACATCACCGTCGACAGGCTCGTTGGTCAGCGGCAGAGCGGACTGGGCTTGGACAGTGCAGGCGGCATCTGGCTGTTTCGCGACTCTGAAGATGGCTTTGGTGGGACTACTGAGGTAACGTCCTTGCAACGTTTCGACATCGGGTCGCGTCAATCAACCTTTTTCGCGCCAGCAGATGGGTCGCAGCGTTTCGTTCGTTCGCTGCTATCAACCGACGAACACGCGTACATCGGCAATATCCGCTACCGTCTCGCCGATGGTGGCCAACCCGATGCGAGCTGGCAACCCAATCGCGGAAATTATTACGCACCTCCACCGCAGACGATAGCCGGGGGTTATCTCTACTTCTTCGACTACGGTAATGGCGGAGTGGTAAGTCGTGCGCCTTTGAGCGGAAATGGGCAAGTGGATTCGACCTGGACCGGTCAAGTGACTCAGATGGTTGGTTGCGTCAATCCTGACGTACCGCTTTTTGTTGCCTCGCCCCACAGTCCAATGAGTGACGCGGAATTCCTGATTCGATGCAGAGATGACCTACCGCCGCTCGTGTTTGGTCGACCTGAGGGCTCGATGGCGCTTGCCACTAGTCGTAACGAAACGGTTCCCGACAAAACAGTCGTCGAATATTTCAACCGCGACATCAGTCGTTATTTCGTGACCGGGCGCGCGAACGAACAGGCTCTGCTGGACGCGCAGCCCGCGGTGTTCGTGCGAACGGGAATGCAGTTTCGCGCGCGCAGCAGCGCCTATCGCGATGTCCCCGAAACGCCGGTGTGCCGCTTTTATGCCGCACCTGCGCGGGGCGGCAGCAACACTCATTTCTATGGAACGGGCGATGACTGTCCGGTGCTCAATACTGCCGGTTACCTGAGCTTCGAAGGGTTTGACTTTGCTGCTGTCAAGCCAATCAAGTCAACTTGTACGGCCGAAGCACCCAACCCCGTCTGGCGGCTGTTCAACAACAAGGCGGCGACCAACGACGGCAATCATCGCTACGTGGTGAGCGCGGCAACCAGGGCGCGCATGGTGGCGCAAGGCTGGGTTGATGAGGGCGTCGTGTTTTGCTCGACGAGCGTGACGGACGCGTCCAACTAAGCGTCAAAGTTGCTGATGGCTTTTTGCTGATAACCGCATTCAATAAGGGCTCAGGCATAAGAATAGCCACAAGTCGACAATGGCGATAATTGCGCTCCAAGCCCTATGCAAACGTCATTTCAGCGACAAGCTGATCACGCTTTTTCCGTCGAAAGGCGCGTAAAAAACTCAAAAAAAGCCTACGGCGCCGCCTTTGGATGGCGCAGTGCGTGCTCGACGGCGCGGGCCATGTTGGCCGCCTGCAGATCGCTTTGCGGCAGCAGCGTGTCACCGCGGGCGAAGGCGAACGCCAGTTCCTGAATCGCCGGCGGATGGTCGAGCGCGGCGGCGCGCAGATACCAGCGCATGGCCTCGCGCGGATCCGCGTCCACGCCCTCGCCGCTCGCGTAGGCGTTGCCGAGCGCATACATCGCCTCGGGGAGACCTTGCTGCGCGGCAAAAAGGAAGTGGCTGAC
>CAYMSY010000185.1:0-6336 GCA_964393195.1 uncultured Alcaligenaceae bacterium
TTGGCGTCGAGTTCTGACGCGACATCGGCGCCGCCGAGTAAGGTCACCTTGACGCCGGCGGCAACGAGCGGCTCCTGCAATTCACGCAGCGGAATCTGGCCCGCGCAGAGGATGATGTTGTCGACATCCAGCCAGGTCGCGTTTTCGCGCTTTTCGCCGTAGCTTACGAGCAGGCCCTGGTCGCCAATCTGCTCGTAGTTGACGCCGCCGACCATTTCCACGCCGCGTGACTTGAGTTCCGCGCGGTGGATCCAGCCCGTCGTTTTGCCAAGACCCGCGCCCGGCTTGCCGGCCTTGCGCTGGAGCAAGGTGATTTTGCGCAAGGGTTTTGACGGTTGCGGTTTGGCGACCCCCCCCGGAGTTGTTGAAGGATCGACGACCCCCCATTCCGCGAGCCATTCGTCGAGATGCAGAGTTGGCGAGTGATCGCCCTTCGCGAGAAACTCTGCCACGTCAAATCCGATGCCACCGGCGCCGATGATGGCGACCTTTTCGCCCACGGGTGCGCGGCGCGCAAGCACGTCCACGTACGAGAGCACTTTCGCGTGCTCCTGCCCCGGAATTTTCGGGTCGCGCGGTGTTACGCCCGAGGCAAGAAACACTTCCTCGTACTTGCCTGCGGCGAGCAGGGCCACATCGGCGCGCGTGTTGAGGCGAACATTGACGCCGGTCACGTCAAGCTTCTTCTTGAAGTAGCTGAGCATTTCGTGAAACTCTTCCTTGCCCGGAATGCTGGCGGCCATGTTGAGCTGCCCGCCCACTTCATCAGCGGACTCAAACAGGTCAACCTCATGACCGCGCTCGGCCAGAACTGTCGCGGCGGCAATGCCCGCCGCTCCGGCGCCAACGACGGCAAATCGGCGGCGTTTTGGCGTCGGCGTGTAGACCAGTTCCGTCTCGTGACAAGCGCGCGGATTAACGAGACAGCTGGACATCTTGCGCGCAAAGATGTGATCGAGACAGGCCTGATTGCAACCGATGCAGACGTTGATTTCCTCACGCCGACCTGCTGCCGCCTTGTTCACGAATTCGGGATCGGCAAGGAAGGGCCGCGCCATCGACACCATATCGGCGCAACCGTCCGCGAGCACCTGCTCTGCGACTTCCGGCACGTTGATACGGTTGGACGTGATGACGGGGATGCCAACTTCGGGCTTGAGTTTCTTGGTGAGCCAGGTCCAGGCCGCACGCGGTACGCTGGTGGCGATGGTCGGGACGCGCGCTTCGTGCCAGCCGATGCCGGTGTTGATGATCGTGGCGCCCGCTTTTTCGATGGCTTTAGCCAGTTGCACCACTTCATCCCATGAGCTGCCGCCAGGCACCAGATCAATCATCGATAAGCGGAAGATGATGATGAAGTCCTTGCCCACCGCTTCGCGAACGCGGGACACGATTTCAACGGGCAGCCGCATGCGATTTTCGTAGCTGCCACCCCATTCGTCGGTACGGCGGTTGGTGTAGCTCACGAGAAACTCGTTGATGAAATAGCCCTCGGAGCCCATGATCTCCATGCCGTCATAGCCAGCCTCGCGAGCGAGCACTGCGCAACGCACGAAGGAGCGAATCTGGCGTTCGAGGCCACGAACCGACAGCTCGCGTGGTGTGAATGGCGTGATCGGGGATTTGAGTCGCGAAGGTGCAACAGACAGTGGGCTGTAGCCGTAGCGCCCGGCGTGCAATATCTGCAGCGCAATTTTGCCGCCTTCGGCATGTACCGCCTGCGTGACCTGAACGTGTTTCTTTGCGGCGGCAGAAGAGGCGAGCCGGGAACCAAACGGCGACAGCCAGCCTTCAATGTTTGGCGCGTAGCCGCCAGTCACCATGAGCCCAACGCCGCCGCGTGCGCGTTCAGCGAAGTACGCGGCGAGTCGGGGAAAGTGCTCCGCCTTATCTTCAAGCCCGGTATGCATCGAGCCCATGAGCACGCGATTTTTGAGTTGTGTGAAACCGAGATCGAGCGGAGCGAGCAGGTGCGGATACAGTGAAGTCATGGAAGTTTCAGGCAAAAAAATGGCGCAGCAGGAGGCTACGCCATTTTGAGAGCGGGCGGCGGCGTTTGAAGCCGCGGCTCTACGTTATTGTGGAATCGTCAGCGTGGTGCCGCTGAAGGTGATGGCGTCGGCTGCGGTTGGTGTCGCACTGAACGTTGGCACATTGGCGGCGCTGATTGCAGGCGCTGCGCCGGGAGTGCCGCCGCGCGGTGTGGTGCGCACCACTTGTGACGGCGGCAGTGCCTTGCCCGATTTGAGATGGTCATACATGGCATCCATCGCGCGATTGAAGTACACGTGAAGGGGGATGTACCGGGTGTCGTATCCGGGTAGCGCCGCGTTGCCGATGAACGAATCGAAATGCTGGGCGTTGGTCACTTCGACGTAGCTCAGCTTGCTGTTGCCGCCCTCGTGGGCCTTGCTTTGCGCGACATAGGGGCGAGATGCATGATTCACCGGGACCAGCGCGTCGTTTCGACCATGTACGATGATGGTCGGCTTGCCCTGGAGCTTGCCGCTGCGTTGTACGGCCTTGATGTTGGCCACGACTGTCGCGTCGGTCAGCTTGCCGGCAATGCAGCGCGCACCGTCAAGGTTGTAGTCGAAGACACCACCGGCTGAAGCTGCACCGGCACCTTCGAGAATCGGGCCTCCGGGGTTGGCGAAATTGACGATATTGATGCCACTCGTTGCGGGGATGCCATTGCCGGTACCGAAGAGTCGCGCAAAGGCGGCCGCATTGACCGCCGCGGGACGGAAGTCGGCGCCTGTCGCCGCAAACCCGTAACCGCACAGGTTGTCGGCAACATTGGCTTGTGCATAGGTGTTGACATAGGTGACGGCAATCGCGGGCACGGCGAACGCGAAATGAGAGGCAAGCAGCAAATCAGAATCGGGCAGCCAGCCAGCGGCGCGCACTTTGGCCAGCGCCTCATCAGCTTGCGCTGCAGTCGTATTCGAGGTGAGCAGGCCTTTCGCGGCAAGCGAAGCGCAACGTCCGGCACCTGCCGTTGCGTTGACGAACGCGGCGCCCGGAGCCGCGGCCAGCGATGATGACAGCGCGGCGCAGGGCTGATACAGCATGGCTTGCGCCGTGTAATCCATGAGCGATTTGCCGGTGCCGGTCAATGTCGTACTGCCAAACTTGACACTGGCACCGCCAGAGCCGTCCGGTTGAATTTGTGGTTCGCCAACTGCCACGCCGTCAATCAGGTTTTCAGTGTCAACTTCTGCTGCCATGAGCGCTGCGCCACCGCCGTTGGAAACGCTGGAGGCGATCACCAATGTGTTGTCTGGCGTGAATTTGACCGTGCTCGCCCCGCTAGCCTTCGGCGCCAGTTCCTCGTTGAGAACGAAGAACGCGAATTTCACGGCCTGCAGGGTGAATTTGCCCCAGTCTTTTTCCGGGTTTTGCTGCGAGTGTGCGTGTTTGAACGCCACGCGATTGCCGGCAACCGTGCCGGCGGGTGTTGTCGCGACGAACTGTGCGCCGGCAGTCGTCGTGGTTGGCCGGCCATTGATGTCAAACACGGTATTGCTGGCCAGATCATGGGCACCATTGCCTGTGCCCTTGTCGGTGTAAGCGACTGCACAGCCTTTTTTGAGACCCCATTCGCCGGCGGTGGCGATCGCTCCGTAAACGCCGCGTGACCCGGAGGAAGCCGCACTGACGATACATGGTGAATCAGGTTTGAACGTGGCTGGAATCTGCACCACCATCGTCACATTCTGTTTGCCTGACCCGTCGTCGGCATAGGCCACGTACTCGACCCCGGCGATCTTGCCTTCGCCGCTGCCGACTACGCCGTTGGCGTCGATGTTCGGACCGTAGAGCACTCCAAAGCCGCCATTTGTGGTGATGTCCACCAGCGCACGATAGTTGTTGTAGATGGCGAGGCGACGCAGTTCACCGGCAGTCGGCGCGTTAGCGTCGGCGATCGTCGGCGATACGGCACTCTGCAAGCCCGATTTGCCCAATCCCGCTGTCAAAAGATCGTTACTGGCGCCGTCAGTGCTTATGCGCTGGATGACACCGCTGACAAAGGAAGGAGGTGTGTTGAGTACAACCTCGTTACTGGAGCCGCAACCGCTGAGTGCGGTAGAGCCAATCGCGCCGACAGCGCCCAGAACGATGAGCGATAACCTAGATTTCAAAGTGCCTCCCTTGTTGAATGACTATGGCGAACAGACGCAAACATCGAATTCGCAATCGGATTCAACGCGCGCAATTCAGTATAAGCGGCAGCCATCCTGCTCGACGTTGGCCTTCCAGCAGCGGATCGGCACTTGATCTGATCTGCCAGCCAGAATTGTCACGAAGGAGATCATGGGTGAAACACGATCTCCGTGCGACATGCCTGGGATCAGCGCTCAGCGAGCTTTGGTCAAGTCATCGGCCGGACGTGGTGCGATTACAGGCATGTCATTGCGCCGTGGCGCTGATACCCGCCACAGTTTGAAGTTTTCTTCGTGAACACGCGACATCCGCAGGGCACCCTCGGCACCTTCAGCGCTCGCACGTTTCGACTCACTGAGTGCCGGCGCACAGACGCCCGCCTGCCGGTAGCTCAGTGCCGCGGCAAACTGTTGTTCCGCCGGGTCGCCAAGCGCTTTGGTGACGTCGTCGCTGGCGGAACAGGTTGCACCGAACCCCTCAACATAATCACCTTCGCCGCGTTCGTTGACGCCGGTGAACTGAATGCTGTAGTACGTCGTGCCGCAGTTGTCAGTGGCATAGAAACCGTAGGGCTTGCCGCAGGTGGTGCTGCCAATCAATATGACCTCAACCCCGATACCGCGAAGGCCGTTGATCAGCGCTTCCGATGCCGAGCAACTGCTGCCGCTTGTAAGCACATATACGCGTCCGAGATTGAGCGTCGGCAATGGTTGTCCACGCGACAGCGAGAAACCGAGTGTCGTAGCGTGAAAAGGTGTCAGTATGTCATCTGCACTCGATCCAAATAACCCGTAGGGAAGTTTGTCGTTGAAGCGGGTTTTTTCATACGTCTTGCCCGCTGTCCGCGCGGGGCCGGCGATCATGTACGCGAGCTGCGCAGATATGTCGAGGTAGCCGCCGCCGTTGTAGCGCAGATCAAGCACAAGGTCCTTGAGATTACTGCCCTGAAGGCCGGCAAACGCGTTGGCCAGCGCGGCTTCGCTTGCGTACGTGCCAAACGTCGTAAGCGCGAGATAACCGACCCGGCCGGATGGCGTTTCAACGTAGCCCGAGCGTGGTACCGGTTGAATATTGAGCGACTGGGCCGTCAGCGTTACGGTCCTTGACGAGGTCGCACCGACATCAAGCAGTTCAAACGTATGGGTCTCGCCAGGGTTTTCCGGATAGATGCCGCGATTGAGCACATTGACATTGCTGCCGTTGACCAGACTGACGCCGTCAATGGACAGAATCGAGGCGCCACGCGCGACGTCGGACAGTGCGGCCGGCGAGCCGGCGTCGACAACGGCCACCAGCAATTTGCGCGGCGGGCTGGTGCGCACCAGCGACCATTTGATGCCGTAAGAAGCCGAGGTGCCTACACGTTGCGCCTCAACGCTGTCAGTGGAATCGTAGAAATGAAAGCGATCCTTCGCCGCACCGGAAAGCGCGAGTGCGGGGGTTTTCAGGGCATCGAAGAAAGACGTTGCCGTGAGGTAGCTGGCAGCGTTCAGCGCCGGGATTTCACGATACCAGAGATAGGTCTCGTCGCTCCATGAGCGCAACCAGTTGCGCTCATCGGAGAGCGTTCCCTGGCGATCCCGGTAAGCCACGCCGGTGTACGGGCTTGAGCCAACGCGAGGTATGGCACAGCGATCCTCATAGTTGCCAGACGATGCAAATGTTGCGCGCAACGTTTCCGGTGTTGCGCTCTTGGCGCAAAAAACGATGCCTTCGCCGGTCCAGCCTCGCGTGAGCATTTCCTGATACGCGGTTTGACTGGTGCTGTAGCGATGATTGGGGACATCGACCGGACTCTGGTTCCGGAGCGCCCGATAAATGGGCACAGGTGAGCTGGCCGGGCAGGTGCCTGCACTGGGACGCTCTACGGCAAAGTCGAAGCCTTCGTTAAAGAAATTGGAGAGGTTGTACGACGCGATCGTCGCGCAATCAGCCGTCAGACCGTAAAAGTGCGACGAAAAACTGGAGCCGGTGATGGCAATACGGTAACGGCAGACTCCGTCAAGCGGCGCCGCTGCGCCAGTCGCGGTCGTCGCGACAAAACTTACGCCTGTGCGCTCAAAGGTCGAAATGCCATCAAGCGTCGCCTGTTCCGCAGCGCGCCCGGTGAGGAAATAGGCCGCGATGGATTTGTTGTAGTACTCGACCACCGTCACGGCTTGTTGAGCA
>CAYMSY010000186.1:0-1626 GCA_964393195.1 uncultured Alcaligenaceae bacterium
CTTTGGTTACTTTCTTTGGCGAAGCAAAGAAAGTGACTGCCCCGCGGCATGAGCGCCCCCACGTCATCACACGTTTGATTACATTTGAGGCATGAACACCACCTTCAACTTCTCGGGAAAAGTCGCGCTCGTTACTGGCGGCGTTTCAGGTATTGGTGCTGCGGCATCGCTTGCGTTCAAGCGGGCGGGCGCGAAAGTCATCGCCTGCGGCGTGACGGAGCAGGAGCTGAACGCGGCGAATGTGAGCCCGGCGTTTGCGGGCATCCGCTGCGAAGCGCTCAACGTGCGCGATGGCGATGCAGTGAAACGGCTCATCGGTTCGCTCGACCAGCTCGACTTCGTGGTGAATTCGGCGGGCATCATCCGCCGCGCGGCGGAGCATGATCCGGACACGTTTGCCGAAGTGATCGACGTCAACCTCACGGGCGGCATGCGCGTGGCCACGGCCGCGCGCCCACTGCTCGCGAAGAGCGGCGGCGCGATCGTGTTCATCGGCTCGGTGATGAGTTTTTTCGGCGGTCCGGTGCAGCCTGCTTACTCCGCGTCCAAAGGCGCGGTGAGGAATCTCGTGATGTCGCTCGGGGCGGCGTACGCCCCCGATGGCATCCGTGTAAACGCCGTTGCGCCGGGATGGGTGATCACCGAGCTTTCGCGCGGTGCGCGTGAGAACCCGGAGCGCAACGCGCAGATCATGGGCCGCATTCCGATGAACCGCTGGGCGGAAACCAGCGAGATCGCCGACCCGATCATGTTCCTCTGCTCCGACGCCGCGCGCTACGTGACCGGCAGCATCTTGCCGGTGGATGGCGGTTACATCAGCGTCGGCTAGACCTTCGCGGCACGCGCTAACGGCGACGCCCGATGGAGCGTGAACCGGGGCGCATTGGCTTGGGCGCCTGGTACTTGTAGCCGCCGGTGCTGTATTGCGACGAGTTGCCGCTTGCTGCGTACGGACTGCTCGTGCTGCCCTGTTTGAACGACGATCCCGACTGTGCTGCCGGTGGCACTGCAGCGCTGCTTTTAGCGCCGTTCGCCGGAGGCGTGAACTGCGTCGCTGCGGCGCCAGTTGCACCGGGTGCGCCCGCCACCTTGGCGTTACCAACGTTGTAGTTGCCAGGCGCCTGCGCGTAAGCGCTTGCAGCCGCGCCGCTCTTTGCCATGCCGGGCACCGGATTCTGCGGCGCGCTGATCGACGGCCGGTTCTTGAGCCAGTCGGTCGGCGGAACATAGGCACCTTTCGGTGCCAGATTCTTCGACAGCAGATAACCGCCGAGCGCTCCCAGCGCCGCACCAGCAACGAGCGGCAGGAACACACTGCCCGTGCCGGTCGCGTTCGGCACCGGATTGTTGCCGCATTGACCGACGCCGTATTTCGCTTCGCAATCGGCGAACGTGGCCGCGCCCTGCGGCGGACGACCGGCCATCATGTCGTGATAGACCTGTGCGCAGGTGGCTTCTTCCAATCCGTTCGCCTTGCAGGCCTTGATCGCCTCCATGCCGGTCTGCATGGTGGGGGTTTGCGTTGCCGATGCCTGAGCCACCGCGGCGGGCGGCGCGGATAGCGTATTGGGCATCGCCTGCGGCGGCGTTGCGTGGTCGCAGCCCGCGAGCGCGAGCAGCACCGTG
>CAYMSY010000186.1:1636-2204 GCA_964393195.1 uncultured Alcaligenaceae bacterium
GCCTCCATACCGGTCTGCATGGCGGGCGTTTGCGTTGCCGATGTCTGCGCGACCGCAGCGGGTGGCGTCGTGGGCATCGCGCGCGGCGGCGTGGCGTGATCGCAGCCCGCGAGCGCGAGCAGCACCGTGGTCATCGCGAGCGCTGTTGCGCCGGTTTTGAAAGAACTGTTCATTGATGGCCTCCGCCCTTCACCCGCACGACGATGTGCGCTGAACGAATATGCTGGCCGGCGTGCTGGTTCTCAATGGCCGGTGCGACCAGCCGCGGGACCGCCGGTCAGACCACGGGTGTGGCGCTCCGTTTGCGGGTTGTCCGGCGCTGCAGTTTCGTAGCCTCGATGCAGCAACGTGGAATCGAGGGCAACCGTGGCTCGGTGAACAAATGCCTCGATTCCGCTGCGCTGCATCGCGGCTACGGGTTCACGCGACGCCGTGCTGCTGCGCTACGGCGCAAGGCCTGGAATTCCGCAGTTCTGCGTCATCACCGCGCGGATTTCTGGCCAGCGATGGTCAGGCCATACAGCTTTTCACTGCAAGCCGCACTCAAGAAGGGCTCGAAACCAATTTT
>CAYMSY010000186.1:2214-6335 GCA_964393195.1 uncultured Alcaligenaceae bacterium
CCGCGGCGCTGCACCGCGGCTAAGCCCGTCACAACTGCGCGGCGGGCGAAGTGGTTACGGCGCAAGGCCCGGAATTCCGTAGTTCTGCATCATCACGGCGCGGATTTCCGGCCAGCGGTGGTCAGACCATACGGCTTTTCAATGCAAGCCGCATTCACGAAGGGCTTGCAGCCAATTTTCACAGAAAGTCGATTTTTATCGATTTCGCCGTGTAAGCCCTACGCAGCGGTCGTTTCGCCAAAAAGCCCATCGCCCGCCGACCTGCACCAGGGTGCCCGTAAACCCGTCAACCTTGCCGCAGCCCGAGGGCGTGTTGTCGCGCTAGTTGTTCGCGACTTCTGTCGCGCGGATCGTGGCGACCCAGCGCACGTTCTGGCCGACAACGCCGTTGACGTTGATCGCGAACTGGTTGTTGGTGCCGATGCTGACGTTGGCGTCCCACAACGGCTCATCCTCATGGACCACGGTCTTGTTGCAGAGTGCCGGGCGGATGAACGCGCCCTGCGTCGCGTTGCGACCGTAAAGGCAACGGAATGAGTAGTAGCCGGTGACGGCGACGTTGGTGCGCTCGTCCTGTCCGACCAGCTGCACGTCAAACGCGGCGACGCGACCCGCAGCAAATGCGATGCTCTCAAGGCTGCCGTCGAGGAAAAGCTCGGTCGCGATGTCGTCACTGGTGAGTGTGCGCAACATATATTCGCTCGCCTGGGCGGACCCTGGCAATGCGTTGAACGCGCCGGCTGCGTGTGACTGTTGCCCGTAGAAGGTGGCGCTGCCGAAGGTGCCGCCAGTCACGCTACTGCCGGGCGCGGTCGCGGCGTTCGACGAACCGCCGACGACGGTTGCGCTCTCTGCCACCGCACGATTCACTGCGCCGCCGGACACGACTGAATAGCGCGCCGTCGCTTCATTCGATATGCCGCCACCGACCACGGCGCCCGTGGCCGTGGCGAGGTTGCCGGAGCCGCCGCCGACGCTGGCGAACGATCCGGCCGTGTTCTGCAGACCGCCACCGACCACGCCGAAGCTCGCCGTCACCGAGTTGGCGCGCGGCGAGCCGTTGAACTGCGCGCCGCCGCCGCTGATGGTTGCCCCGTACGCGCTGGCGCCGACGGTGTTGGCGCTGGAGCCGTTGATGGTGTTGATCGTTTCGTAGGAGCCGGCGGTGATTGACGCGCTGAGGCGCAGGCCGTTACTCGCGCCGGTGGTCATGATGAGCGGCTGGCTGTCCGTCGTGCCGAGCACGGCGGGCGCGCCGAACGCATTGCCGTTCTGCACGAAGGCATTGATGGCGCCGCCGACCGCACAGCCGTTGGCGAGGAAGCTGGTGACGGCGGCTGCGGTGCTGCGGGTGCCGGCACCGAGCACGAGACCGGAGGTAACCGAGCTGCCCTTGAAGCCGGCGAGATGGCGCGCGATGATGGTGGTGTCGACGGTGTCGACCTGGCCGTCCCCGTTCATGTCGAGCGCGCAGCCAACGCATTCGATGTTGTTCTTGACCTGCAGCGGGTCGAGGCTCGCGTAGCGCGTGCTGGCGACGAGCGGCGCACCGGTGATGCCCAGCGCGTAACGCGTGAGCACAATGCCGTCGTTGATCGCATCGGAGCCGCCGGTATCGAACGGACAGGTGGACGCGCGGGACGGCGTGGACGCCGTTGCCACGACAAGAATGCCCGCAATCGCGATGGCTCGAAACATGATGATGATTTCCCTCAGCAGCTGGCGCCGTCGCCCGCGTGGCGGCAACGTACGCTTTTATTAACCCGGTTTACCCGCAATTATCGACGCTAGCGCCGGTTTGGCCGGATTGTGCGGTCGGGAAAATGACGCTACGGCGATGATCAGCTTTTTCGTGAAAGTACCGTTCATAAAGGGCTCATGCTTCAAAAATCAAAAAAGTCGACTTTTTGCATAAATTACTGCTGAGCCCCACTCAAAGGTCATTTCAACGAAAAGTTGTTGCCCCTCTTACGTGTCGCTAGAGCGTCGGATAGTCGGTGTAGCCCGCCGCACCGGCGCTGTAGAACGTCGCCGGGTTGGGCGGGTTAAGCGGCGCGTCGCGCAGCAGGCGGTCCGGCAGGTCCGGATTGGCGAGGAAGGGCACGCCAAACGCGATGGCATCGGCTGCGCCGTGTGCAATCGTGTGCAGTGCGAGCGTGCGGTCGTACTTGTTGTTCGCGATGTAGGCCACGCCTGCCTTGGTCAGCGTCTTTTTGGCTTCAACAAAGTCAAACCCGGTGAGATCGCGCGCGCCACCGGTGTTGCCTTCGATGAAGTGCACGAAAGCAATCTTGCGTGCGGCCAGTGCGTCAACCAGCGCGCCGTAAGTGGCCTGCGTGTTGCTGTCGGGCTTGGCGTTGTTGGCGGCGGTCACCGGCGACAGGCGGATGCCGGTGCGTCCGGCACCGAACACTTCGGTGACGGCGTCGACAATTTCGAGCGCAAAGCGAATACGGTTGGCCACGCTGCCACCGTACTCATCGCTGCGCTGATTGGAACTGTCGCGCGTGAACTGCTCGATCAGGTAGCCGTTGGCGCCGTGAATTTCCGCGCCGTCAAAACCGGCCCGCCTGGCCACTTCGGCCGAGTGTTTGAACGCGGCAACGATCTCCTTCACTTCGGCGGTCGTCAGGCCACGGGCCGCGACGCGCTCCACCTTGCCGTTTTGCGTGTAGGTGGTGCCGCCGGGGTTGAAACCGTCACTCGCCGTCACCGGCAGCGCGCCGCCGGGCTGCATGTCGGGATGCGAAATGGCACCGACGTGCCAGAGCTGGGCGACGATCTTGCCGCCTTTTGCGTGCACGCCGTCAGTAACAACTTTCCAGCCAGCCTCCTGCTCGGGACTGTAGATGCCCGGCGTGCCCATGTAGCCCTTGCCCGACGGCAACACCTGCGTCCCCTCCGACACGATCAAACCGGCGCTGGCGCGCTGTGCGTAGTATTCCGCGATCAGTGCATTGGGCGCATCGGTCCCCGGCGTTGCGCGGCAGCGTGTGAGCGGCGCCATGAAAATCCGGTTGGCTGCTTGAATGGCGCCGATTTGGACGGGGGAAAACAGGGTAGTGGGGTTGTTGGACATTGGATATTGTTTAGTTGAACAGGGGCATTCTTTAGACTTTGGGGCTGATACGCATTAATCCAAGTCAAGACAGGAGGTTGTCATGGTCCGTTTATTGATTGCTGCGGGTGTCGCGCTGTGCTCGCTCGTTGCCGCTGCGCAGACGTTTCCGTCGCGCCCGGTCACGCTGATCGTACCGGTGACGCCCGGCGGTTCGACGGACCTCATGGCGCGGCAGATTGCGGAGCCGCTGTCGAAAGCCCTGGGGCAGCCAGTCGTCGTCGAAAACAGGCCCGGTGCCTCGGGCAATATCGCCGCGAGCTACGTGGCCAAGGCAAAAGCAGATGGCCACGTACTGCTGGCCGCGTATTCGGGCTTTCACGCGGCCAATCCCTTTCTCTACAAAAACCTCGACTGGGACCCGCTCAAAAGTTTCACGCCGGTCGCGCTGATCATCAATTCAGCGCAGGCGATTGCGGTCACCGACAAGCTGCCGGTGAAGACATTCAAGGAATTGATCGCCTACGCAAAAGCCAACCCCGGCAAGCTCAATTACGGCACGGCGGGGCCCGGTTCGCTGCATCACATTTCCGGCGCGCTGCTCGAACAACTGGCGGACACCAAGATGACGCCCATCGCGTACAAGGGCACCGGCCCGGCGGTGACTGATCTTGCTGCCGGCAACGTGGACATCGTGATCACCACACCGCCGGGGGTGATTCCGCTATCGCAGACCGGCAAGATTCGCATCCTCGCGGTGACCGGCAACAAACGGGTCGCGTCGCTTCCGAACGTGCCAAGCGCAGCGGAGGAAGGCTTTCCGAACTTCTCGGTTGATGCCTGGTTCGGTTTCGTCGCGCCAATGGGCACGCCGCCGGACGTGGTGAAACGCCTCGCCGATGAAATGGCGAAAGCGGTTCAGGGTGAAGGCTTCAAGAAAGGCGTCGAAGGCGCCGGCGGTACCGTGCAGTTTCAGGGTACCGCCGCGTTCGACGCGATCATCCGCAATGACATCAAGATGTTTGAGCGCGTGATCAAGGCGGCGAATATTTCGGCGGAGTAG
>CAYMSY010000187.1:0-6329 GCA_964393195.1 uncultured Alcaligenaceae bacterium
ATTCTTTTGGTCATTTCAGTGTCCTGGATTGCGTTATCGTCAGTCTATCTGGCTCGGTGCAGCAACCGTCACCCCCGTTTCGGCTAATCAGCTTTGCGGTGCAGCCCATACTACAAAGGGCATGGAGGCAATAAATGCTAAAAGTCGACTTATTGGTTTTTTGCGCGGTAAGCCCTTTTCGGAATGGATTTAACGAAAAAGTTGTAAGCTTCAACGAATGTGCCCAAGCGCTGAAATCCCCGGTTTTGATGCCACCGATCTGTAAATCCGCATGATGATGCGTCGCCTTGAAACGCTTCGGTTGACGCTGGAACCACAGACCGCGGCGCATGCGGACGAGATGTTTGCCGTGCTCAGCGATCCTGCGATCTACGAGTACGAGAATGAGCCGCCGATCTCGCGGGATTGGTTGCGCAGCCGCTTTGCCATGCTTGAGACACGGCAATCCGCAGATGGCACAGAGCAATGGCTCAACTGGGTCATCCGGCTGCCGGAAGGAACACTGATTGGGTACGTGCAGGCGACGGTGTTCGCTGATCGGCGCGCGATGATCGCTTACGAGCTGGGCAGTGCGTGGTGGGGACGCGGCTTCGCACAGGTGTCGACGCGGGCGATGATTGCCGAGTTGCGGGCGCAGTATCAAGTCCATGCGCTCTCGGCCGTACTTAAAGGGGGAAACTTTCGTTCGCGGCGATTGCTGGAGCGGCTTGGCTTCACGATTGCGACCAACACGGAACGTGACATCGCCCGGGTTGATGCCGATGAAATCCTGATGTTGAAGACGCTTGGACGATGATCGAAAGGGCGGGTGCTTGCACGGCCCCGCCGGACATGACGATAATCCGCAGCGCGCAACCTGACGCTGTTTCCTCACGACAACCATGCACATTACCTTTGAATCTCCGGACCAACCCGAAGTGATTGATCTGATCGCCGAGCTGGACGCGTATCAGGACACGCTTTATCCGCCGGAGAGCCGCCACGCGCTTGATCTTGCGTCGCTCAAGCAGCCAAACGTACTGTTTGTGGTGGCCCGCGATGAAGATACGCGTGCGGTTGGCTGCGGCGCTGCCGTCTTCCACCGTGAATTCGCTGAAGTCAAGCGGATGTACGTGCATCCGCTTGCGCGCGGGCGCGGCGTTGCGCGCCGGTTGCTCGCGATGCTGGAGTCTGGCGCTGCGCAGCGTGAATGCGATCTGTTGCGGCTGGAAACCGGGCCATTGCAACCGGAAGCGATCGCCTTGTATTCGGCGTGCGGCTACTTTCGCCGTGGACCGTTTGCAGGCTATCGCGATGATCCGCTGAGTGTTTTCATGGAAAAACAGCTGATGCGTGCGGAAGCGTCAGTGTTGCAGCGATGAGATTGAACCGGTTTGCCGGAATGTACGGGCGAAACAGGAGCACATTGGCATGAGTGTGGCGCCAGCTACGGCAACGCGAGATCGAACCTACGATGTCGTGTTGTACGGAGCGACCGGGTTTGTCGGCCGCCAGACGGTCGCGTATTTCGCCGAACATGCGAAAGGCCTGCGCTGGGCACTGGCGGGGCGCAGCCGCGACAAACTGGAAGCGCTGCGCGTTGTCTGTGGAGACGGCGCAAGGCATGCCGGAGTGGTCGTTGCCGACGCGGACGATGAGGCAGCACTCGACGCGCTTGCGCGGGATAGTCGTGTGGTGCTCAGCACGGCGGGACCATTTGCGCTGTATGGCAGCAAGCTGGTTGCTGCCTGTGTCAGGCATCGCACCCACTATGTCGACATCACGGGCGAGACGCCGTGGGTGCGCGAGCTGATCGACCGTCATCACACGCAGGCAGTGCGCGACGGCACGCGGATCATTCCCTGCTGCGGCTTTGACTCGATTCCCTCGGACATCGGCGCCTTGCTGCTTGTGCGCGCTGCGCAGGAGCGCTTCGCCGAGCCCTGCGTCATGGTCAAGGCGTGCTTCTCCATTCGTGGCGGGCTCAACGGCGGCACATTGGCGTCAGCGCTGAACCTTATGGAGACAGGTCAGGCGAAGGCGCTTTCCGACCCGTTTCTGCTTAATCCAGAAGGCGCACGTCCTCCGCCCTCACCGCTCGACGAGGACCCGATTGCGCCGCATCGCGACGAACTGTTCCGGGCGTGGGTCGGCCCCTTCGTGATGGCAGCGATCAATACGCGGGTGGTGCGTCGCAGCGCGGCGTTGCTGGGTTATGGCCCCGATTTCTCTTATCAGGAATATCAGCATTTCGGAACCGGCGCGATGGCCGCACTCGGCGCAGCCAGTGTGAGCCTGGGGATCGGTTTTGCGAATGTCGCGCTGACTTTCGGTACCGCCCGCAAGCTGCTGAAATCGGTCGCGCCCGCGCCCGGTTCCGGTCCATCCGAGTCGACCATGGATGGAGGATCCTTTCGCTGCGAGCTGGTTGGTGAGACGGTCTCCGGACATTTGTTGCGGGCACGGATTACCGATCACGGTGATCCCGGCAACCGGGCGACCACCAAGATGGTTTGCGAGTCAGCACTCGCCCTCGCAAACAGCGATCAGGAGCTTCCGGGCGGCGAACGTCGTGGCGGCGTGCTGACACCGGCCAGCGGACTGGGTGAAGCGCTGATCAGGCGATTGCGCCGCACCGGCATGACGCTGGCGGTTGACTAGGGCCAATTAACACGCTCTGGGTTTCGCCGCTCCTGGTTTAGAGGGCGCGCAGAAACGGCAGCGCAATGTCGAGCAAGGCGTCCGGCGCCTCCTCCGGAATGTAGTGACCACAGGGTGTTTCGCCGCCCCGCACATTGATTGCCACGCGCTTCCATTCGCTCAGCGGATCAAAGCACTTGCCAATCACCCCGTTGGCGCCCCACAGCACCTGCAGCGGCTGCGTCACCTTGCGGCCCGCATCCCGATCAGCACGATCATGCTCCAGATCAATCGTCGCTGCTGCCCGATAGTCTTCACAAATGGCGTGTGCGATGTCCGGCAGGTTGATGCAGCGTCGGTATTCGGCGAGCGCTTCCGGCGTGAAGGCAGAGAGGCCGGCGTGCCGGTTACCCATCATTTTTTCGATGAAAAACTCCGGATTGGCCGAGATCATCGTCTCCGGCAAGGGCTCGCGCTGGATCAGGAAGAACCAGTGCCAGTAGGCCTTCGCAAACTCCATCGTGGTCTGCTCGTACATTGCGAGCGTCGGCGCGATATCGAGCAGCGTCGCACGCTCGACGCTGTCCGCGTGATCCACCAGCATGCGATGCGTCACGCGCGCACCGCGATCATGTGCAAGCACCCGGAAGCGCGCAAAGCCAAGCGACCGCATGAGCGCGACCATGTCCTTCGCCATTTCGCGCTTGCTGTACGGCGCGTGATTGACACTGGCGTCCGAAGGCGGCTTGTCGCTGTCGCCGTAGCCGCGCAGGTCCGCGGCGACGATGCTGAAGTGCTGCGAAAGCACCGGCTCAATCTTGTGCCAGATCACGTGCGTCTGCGGGTGACCATGCAGCAGCAGGAGCGGCGGTTTGTTGCGCTCATCGCTGACGCGGGCATTGATTGTGATGCCGTTGACGGCAACGCGCTGGAGGGTGAAATTCTCAAACATGAGCGAAGTTTATGGCGTATCGATAAACCCCGCATCGCGGGCGCGCTCGACGTCGGCCGCCTCGTCGACGTCCCACAGAGCCTCCATCTCTGCCCACGCATGCGCCTCCGCCGAGAGTGCAGCGCGCGTCTGCACCATGACCTCGCCGGTGCTCCAGGCAATGCCGATGAACGGGCCGGGCCTCGGACGATTGCTGCCGACGAGTACATAGCCGCCGTCCTCTGCTGGCGTGAAGACCCACGGACATTCTGGAGTCAGCGAATCCGCCGCGGTCCGTAGGTGATCCACGTCGAGCACCGGGCAATCCGTGCCGATCAGCAAAACACGCTCGTGCGCATTGGTCAGGCGGCTCAGGCAGTCAAACATCTTGTCACCGAGATCACCCTCGCTCTGTGGAAACACCGGAAGCGAAAAGCGGCTCGACCAATCTTGCACTGATGGGTGCGAACGGTCTCCGGCCACCCACATTGATGCAGTGGCATCAAGCGTCGCACAAGCCGCTTGAACGGTGCGCAGGGTTCGTTCCACCAGCTGCGTGTAGATGGATGCCGCACCGTCGGCACCATACGCTGCAATCAGCCGCGTTTTCACCGTACCAGGCACCAGCGGTCGACAGAACACGGCAATGTGCAACGTTTTCTTTTTCACGTCAATCAGTGGTACCTGTACCAGCGCGCCAGACGATCGGGCGATACTCCCAGCACATACGCCAGACGCAGCCCGCTCATGAGAAAAATGGTTCGCCAGACGCCGTGCCGTTGCCAGCGGCGTGCGGAGGTGGTGACGCGCGCACGAAGGCACGCGGGTGCCGAGACTTTTCGCAGCAGTTTGCTCAGCGCAACGTCCTCCATCAGTGCGATCGCCGGAAATCCACCGACCGCTTCAAAAGCGCTGCGGCGCACGAAAATGCATTGATCACCGGTGGCGACGCTGGTCCAGCGGGAACGCCAGTTCATCATCGTGGCGATGACCCGCATCATCGGTGATGAGGCGTCGAAACTGACGTCGAACCGTCCCCAAACGCGACGGTCATCGGCGAGCGCCCTTGCAATCAGGGCGTCCGCATCAGCAGGCAATCGGGTGTCACCATGCAGAAACAGCAACACCTCGCCAGATGCCAGCTGTGCGCCGGCGTTTTGTTGCGAAGCCCGGCCGCGGGTCGCCGCGACTACGCAATCCGAGTTTGTCGCGGCGATGTCTGGTGTGTCATCGTCACTTCCGCCATCAACGACCACGATTTCAACGCCACGTGCGCGCAGCGGCACAAGATGATCAAGCGTCGCCGCGATGCACGCCTGTTCATTCAGTACCGGAATGATGATCGAGAGCTTCAATGTTCAAGGTGCCGACTGCATAGAGCCGTGCCGCGCGTCGTCGGCGGATCAGGCCAGCGCACCACCACATGAACTGCCCTGTCCGGCGGTGCAGCCGTAACAGTGATCGCGTACCACGATCGGCCCGTTGACCAGTGATTGTGGCGCGGACGACAGCAGGTCGCGCAGGTGAGTACGCGGGCGTCCCTCCGCACGGGTCGCGAGTCCCAGCATCTGATTGAAGTCACAGTCGTAGACATAGCCCTGATAGTCAATGCTCAGCTGATCGCGACACATCACGCCGTCAATATTTTCATCGCGGTGCGCAGCGCGCAGGGTGTCCATGTAGCCATCGAACGTGCCCTTCGAGATCAGTGTCGAGCCAAAGCGCTGGATTGGCATGTTGGCGATCGCGAACAGATGGTTGAAGCGAATGCCGAACTGCTCGCCAAGAATCCGCTTGTAGTCCGCTTCCAGCTTCTGCTGGTTGGGCGGCAGCGACGGCCCTTGCGGGTTGTAGACAAGATTGAGTTCGAGCGTGCCATCAGCATCGCCGTAGCCCAGCGCATTGAGTTTTTGCAGCGCACGGATGCTGTCGTCAAACACGCCTTCGCCGCGTTGTTTATCGACGTTTTCGACGGAATAGCAGGGCAGCGACGCGGTAATGGCGACCTGGTTTTCAGCGAGAAACTCCGCCAGCGTTTCCTGGTCCGGTTCAAACAGAATCGTGAGGTTACAGCGGTCGATCACCTTGCAGCCGAGCGCACGCGCCTCCTGCACCAGCGCCCGGAAATACTGATTGAGTTCGGGGGCGCCACCGGTCAAATCCAGCGTCTTCGCGCCCGTGTGCCTGAGCGTGTCGATAACCAAATCGACGGTTGCCGCGTCCATCATCTCGGTACGCTGCGGACTTGCGGCGACGTGGCAATGCACACAGGATTGATTGCATTTGTAGCCGAGGTTGACCTGAAGCGTGCTGACGCTGCGCCGGCGCAGCGCCGGAAAGGTCGTGCGATGGGCGTCGAGTCGGGGAAGTACTGCGTGCATGGATTTCCTGATCTACGGCATGTTGCGCACCGTGCGGGGCGCCACGAGCAACATGATATGTGTATTCAGCCAAAGTGACGATGGCTGCAGTCGGTGTGTGCCGACTGACTACGTTCATAGTCGGGGAAGGGTTTTGCCACCTTACAACAAGGCGGCAACACGCGGCTATTTGACCTTCAGGTCGTCGGCGTCGGGTTTCACCTTGCAGGGGCCGACCCGCGCTGCCGACATGGTCTGGCGGACGACGTCAACGCCGTTGACTGCAGGGATGTAGCGTGATTCCAGCGCAATGGCAAATCGGGTGGACTGTACGCTGCCTTGTGCCGCGCCGGAGAGCGTCCTGCCTTCGTCGCAGGCGTACGTAAAACGCAGGGACTCGCCGGCACCTGCCGTCGGCG
>CAYMSY010000188.1:0-6325 GCA_964393195.1 uncultured Alcaligenaceae bacterium
CGCGGCTACCGCGAAATGGTTGCCATGCTGGCGGCCGCAGGAGCGAAATAGCGGGCTGCCGGTTTCGCGGCGTGAGCCTACACTGAGCTTTGTCACTCAGGAGGAAGGCTCATGACACACAATTCACACTACCCGCTTCCACGACGCGCAGGCATGGTCATCTCTGTTGCAGCGGCCGCCCTGCTCGCAGGTTGCGCGCATCAGGGCATGCATGCGCCGCACGCGAGCGCGAGCGCTCAACACGGCTCCGATCATTTCGGTGTCAGGGAAATCGGCAGCATGCACGTCGGCGGCCGTACCGCCACGTTGACCGGTTTGCCGGCGA
This sequence comes from uncultured Alcaligenaceae bacterium, assembly GCA_964393195.1. Taxonomy (GTDB): domain Bacteria; phylum Pseudomonadota; class Gammaproteobacteria; order Burkholderiales; family Casimicrobiaceae; genus Casimicrobium. The sequence continues at coordinate 326 of CAYMSY010000188.1, forward strand.
AGGAGATCAAGTTCACGCCGACGTCGCCGGTCACGCGTGTCGATCCGAATGGCGAGTACGAGGTCGAGCAGATGTATGTGCAGTATGTGAAGCTGCACGAGCCGTATCGTCGTGCACAGTACCCGCTGTTGATGATTCATGGTGGCGGCCTGGCCGGTGTCACCTGGGAGACCAAGCCCGACGGCGGTCCGAGCTGGCAGATGTTCTTCCTGAAAAACGGCCATGACGTCTACATCGGCGATGCGGTCGAGCGCGGTCGTGCGTCGTGGGCGCGCTATCCGGAAATTTTCACCAGCGAGCCGATTTTCCGCACCAAGAAAGAGGCGTGGGAACTGTTCCGCATCGGACCGAAGTACGAAGTGTCGCCACCGGTGCGTGAGGCGCATCCGGGCACCCAGTTTCCGCTCGCGAGCTTCGACCAGTTCATGAAACAGGGTGTGCCGCGCTGGGTGACCAATGACGCACCGACGCAGGCGGCGTACGACGAGCTCGTGCAGAAAATCTGTCCCTGCGTGATCGTCGTGCATTCGCAGGGCAGCACCTTTGCGTACAACGCGGCGCGCAAGTTTCCGGACCGGATCAAGGCCATCGTCGGTGTCGAACCGTCCGGAGCGCTGGACCCCGAGAAAGTGGACATGGCGCCGCTCAAGGGCATTCCGCTGCTCTACGTCTGGGGCGACAAGATTCGCGAGACGCCGCGCTGGGGCCAGATTCAGGCGCCACTGAAAAAGATGATCGCGGCGCAACTCAAGCAGGGCGGCGTGGCCGACGAATTCGATCTGCCGCTCATGGGCGTCATGGGCAACACGCACATGATGATGATGGACAAAAACTCGGATCAGGTAGCCGGGCTGATCAACGGCTGGCTAGTGAAAAAAGGACTGACCAAGTAGCCAATTTGGCTTACAGCTTTTTCATTAAATGCCCATTCACATTGGGCTCAAGCATGCAAATCGATAAAAATCGACTATTGGCTAAATATTAGCTTGAGCCCTTATTGAATGGTACTTTTCGTAAAAAGCTGATTCGCAAAATCGCCGCTCAAATCCCCAATTTTTCGCCTGCGCCCAGCAGCGTGGCGATACCGAGAACGGCGAAAATCAGCGCGACGATGCCGTGCACGAGCCGCAGCGGAATGCGGTTGGCGATGCGGCTGCCGAGCAGCACGGCCGGCACGTTGGCGATCATCATGCCCAGCGTGGTGCCGGCCACGACGGCGTAAAACGCACTGAACTGCGCCGCCAGCGCAACCGTTGCAATCTGCGTCTTGTCGCCCATTTCGGCCAGGAAGAATGCAACCAGCGTGGTTCCAAAAACGCCGTATTTGGCGCGGTTCGCAGCCTCCGCATCGTCCTCTTCAAACGTGTCGGGAATCAGCGTCCAGACCGCCATCGCGATGAAGCCGAGACCGAGCACCCAACGCATGATCTGCGGGCCGACAGTCGCCATGATCCACGCCCCGAGTGCGCCGGCGAAGGCGTGATTGGCGACCGTCGCAACCAGAATCCCGGCGACGATGGGCCACGGTTTGCGGAATTTGGCAGCAAGGATGAAGGCCAGCAGTTGCGTCTTGTCGCCAATTTCTGCGAGCGCAACGATGCCGGTGGAGATGAGGAAGGCTTCCATGAGGAGATAAAGTTTCCGCGCCGGAAGACAACCAATGACCACGCGGCATCCCCGGCGCATGCGGAGGCTGCGTGGCCAAAGGTCTTGCCAGACTGAACGCGCCGCGTGTTGCTGCGCGTCCGAAGCTGCCCGCACCATGACCGATTGGCCAAGTATGTTGACGCGAGCCCCGTCGGCGTTGCGATGACGGGCGGCTACTCCCCAATGACGTCCCTATTTTACGCTGCCCGACGACGCATGATGGACTTCACGCGGCGAATCCGTCTGATCAGGCTCCAGCCTGTCAGACATTTCGCGAAAGGCGTCCTGTGCCCGCTTCCTTTTTCCTGCCCTGTTCACCATGTCCTGTGTCGCGCCGGCATGTGCCCCTGCGTGCACCGTTGCGCGCCGCCGCTGCACTCCTGCTGGCGCTTGCGTTGTCGCAGGTGAACGCCGCAACCTGCGACTGGACCGGCGGCAGCGGCAACTGGCACGATGCCGCCAAATGGTCGTGCGCAGCCGTACCGACTGCCACTGATGACGTGACGATCAGCAATCTCAACAACGGTACCCTTACCGTCAACGCCTCCGCGCCCGCGCAAAGCCTTACGTTCAACAGTTACGGCACGATCTCCGGCACCGGTGCGCTCAATGTTTCCGGTCTCGCTAGTTTCAGCGCGTTTGCAACCACCAGCATCACCACCAGTGGCTCGCGCTTACCGACACTCACGATGTCACCGGCATCGGGCGCGATTCTCACCTTCACCGACCCGGCTCTTACTGCAGACAGCCTGACCACCTTCACCAGCAGCAAACCCGCGGGCAGCAATGGCGCCGTGATCATGAACGTCGGCGCGCGCAACTACGGCACCATCAACCTGACCAACGGCTATCTGCGCATCAACGCTCCGATCACCGTAACCACCGCATTCAACTGGGCTGGTGGCAGCCTCAATTCGACCAACAGCAGTCACACGGTAACCATCGCCACTGGCGCCACACTCAGCATCAGCAACGGCACCACGGCCAGCAACGCGCTTTACGCACCACTCATCAACAACGGTACGGCAACCTGGTCCGGCAACCAGTCAATAATCGGAGACAGCAACGCTGAATGGATCAACAACGGCAGCCTCACGGTGCAGGTCGCCTCGCCGCTGACCACGCTGGACAGCGGGCTCGTCATCGGTCTCAACGCGTCGAAACCATTTACCAACTATGGCACGCTGCGCTTCAACCACACCGGCACCGTGCAGTTCGACTGGCAACCCGGCCTGCTCAACCACGGTCTGATCGAAGCCAATAGCGGCAACGTTTTGTTTCGCTGGGGCAACTTCGAGCAGTACGCGGGCGAGACACGCCTCAACGGTGGCACGCTCATAGGCCCAAGCAAATGCTGCAATCTCGACAACTATCAAATTTATCTGCGCGGCGGCAAGCTGAGCGGCACCGGTACCGTAGTCGGCGGTATCGAAAACGATGGCGGCATTGTTGAACTCAATGGCGCATTGAGCGTGAGCAACTTCTACACGCAGACGACAAAAGGTTCGCTCAGGGCGATGGTCGCGGGCACCACACCGGGCACCCATTTCGGCACCATGAATGTGTATCAGCGCCCCGGTGTCAACTCGAATGGCGGGCTCAGTCTGGCGGGCGGGTTGATCGTTGATCATGCGCCAGGATTCACGCCGCGACCCGGCGACCGCTTCAATATCATCACCAGTGCCGGCACGGCGAATGGCCGCACGACCAGCGGAAGCGGCAACATGTCGCCCGCGTTCGCAGCCTTCGCGGCGGCCAATCAGGTTTTCATCAGCGAACCTGCGGCGGCACTGGTCATACAGGCCAAGCCGGATGCGCCAACGTCGCACAGTTCGAACGCCAATGGCTACACACTGCGTCTGCTCAACCTGACGCCCAGCGCCGTGAACATCAGCAGCGTGCAGGCACAAATTTCTTCGCAGTTTGCCGTGCAGGCCGGCAGCTCGACTGGCATCACCACAGCCAACCCGTCCATCCTGGCCAATTCGCCGACAGCCGGACAACAAACGCTGTTCTGGAACCTGTTCCCGGCTGTAACCATTCCAGCGGGTGAATCGCGCACGCTGCGCTTCGGCACGATTGTCAGCGCCGCTGCAACCATTGGCACTTATGGCAGCAAGTTCACGGTGCAATCGTCGGTCCTCACCGCGACCATCGACAACGTCGCCACCGTCGACATCACGCCCAGCAGCGCGTTGACCAGTACCGCGATCAGCGTCACCGGCGGGCGGCAGCAGACGCAGAATGGCAGCAACAATTTCCTGATCGGACGCGCCGGGCTCGCTACCAGCGCCATTGACTTGCGCGTGCGTATCGCCTGCCCGCCCGAGTACGAACCTTGCGGCAACTTGCGCACCGTCTTCGTCGGCCAGGAATTCAACGGTCGCTACATCAACGTGCGCGAACTGACGCTGGACCCGAACCAGAGCGCGGCCATGCCGGGCGACACGGTGAAAAACGCAGAACATCGAAAATCCGGCACTGACTACGGCTTCTGGAAAGGCCAGATCCCGGGCTCCGGGCTGATGCCCGGTGTGCCGGTCAAACTGTTCCCGGACTGGGACGCACATCGACCCTGTATCGCCTTCAACGGCGATGGCTTTGGGCTCTACCCCATCGGCTGTGTCGGTCCGGGCGATCCGTTCGGTACGCCGCAACTGTACGACCCGAGTGGAGTCATCACCGATGCGGTGACCTCGCAACCCGTCGTCGGTGCGACGGTGACGCTGTTGCGTCAGGCACCGGCATTGCCCGACGCGATTGGTCCACCAGCACAAACCCGCCAGTGCCGGACCATTGACACGCGCCCCGGTGGCATCGGCGGCGTATGGACCGGCAGCGCAGCTGACACCGGTCTCTTCGAAACGCCCGGCTTTTCGCCGGCGCAAATTTCACCGAACGTGAACCCGCAAGTCACCGGCAGCGACGGTCGCTATGGTTGGGACGTCGTCACCGGCTGCTGGTACGTCAAGGTCAGCGCGCCGGGCTATGTGCCAAAGATCAGCGCGCTGGTGGGGGTGCCGCCCGCTGTCACCGACCTTGACCTGACACTGCAACCCGCGGCCGCGTGCAACCTGGATCTTGATGGCGATGGCGCCGTGCTGGCACATACGGATGGATTGCTGCTGACACGCTATCTCGCCAACACACTGCCTGGGGTTGACCTGACCGCCAATGCAAGGAACCCCGCCAGCGCCGTCAGCGCTGCAACCATTCAAGCTGCGGTGGAAGCCATGCGCGACGGTCTTTCGGTCGACGTTGATGGCGACGGTAGTGCCGGCAGCAAGGACGCATTGATCGTGATGCGAGCGCTGCTCGGTTTTCGCGAAGCCGCACTGACGCAGGGTTTGCCGCTCGCCAGTTCAGCACGGCAAACCGGCGCCGACTTGCGTGCGTGGCTGGTTTCGAATTGCCGATTGGCCTTGCCCTGATTACCGCGACGATGTGAGCGCTTGAACTCGATGCGTGGGCAACGCTAAGCCCGCTCTACGAGATCGCACTGAGTCGCATTTCGTCGCCGCGTGATAACTTTATCGCTGACCATACAGCGACAAACGGTGACATGCGATTCCACCATCTTGCAGAAAGCGTCGAGCCCCGAACCAGCTTGGCGTTTGTTTCGCGCCTTGCAACCATCGTGTGCATGCTCCTGCTGCTATGTACCAGCACGTTGACGTCTGCGAAAGAGCCGCCGATCCTGCTCGCCAACGTGCTTGGCCCCGGCATCGACGTTACGCAATATCTGGTCAGTGAGAAATACGACGGTGTGCGCGCTATCTGGGACGGCAAGAAGCTACGCTTTCGCAGCGGCCGCGAGGTGCCTGCGTCGGCATGGTTCATTGCGAAACTGCCACCAGTATCACTAGACGGCGAACTCTGGCTCGCACGCCGTAAGTTCGATGAATTGTCAGGCATCGTGCGCAAGACCGAACCTGTAGATGATGAATGGAAACGCGTCAACTACATGATCTTTGAGATGCCCGATACCGAGATGAAGTTGGGAAGCTTCGAGCAACGTTACGCGCGAATTCGCGAAGTCGTTGCCGCCGCCAACTGGTCGCAACTGCAAGCAGTCGAGCAAACGCGCGTAGCTGGTCGTGCCGAACTCAAGCGCCGGTTTGACGCCATCGTCAAGGCCGGAGCCGAAGGCCTGATGCTGCATCTGGCAGACGCGCCCTACGTCACAGGCCGCAGCGACGTGCTGCTGAAGCTCAAACCGTTGCTCGACACCGAAGCGACCGTGATTCGCCACATCCCGGGCAAGGGAAAGCATGCGGGCAGGCTGGGCGCTCTGGAAGTCAAGACGAAAGACGGCATCGTGTTTCGGCTTGGCACCGGATTCAGTGACGCGGT
>CAYMSY010000189.1:0-3068 GCA_964393195.1 uncultured Alcaligenaceae bacterium
TCGGCCCAGTCGAGGTCGATAAAGTCACCGTCCGGCAGTTCAAAGCGTTCGCGACGATAAGCGATCTTTGCACGGCGCAGATACTGCGCCCAGATGCTTTGCAGGTGCCCGGTGGGAAGCCACCAGGGGCGTTGGTAGGTCGATGTAATTCGCGGCATGGAGGAGGAATGTTTGCGCGGAGTGTATCGGGGTATGCTTGCGGCATGGATGCAAGCATCATTCCCTCCTGGTCCACGCTCAGCGTCTTTTTCGGTGCAAGCCTGTTGCTGGCGGTGATTCCCGGCCCTGTTGTGCTTTACGTGGTCGCGCGCAGCCTGTCGCAGGGGCGACGCGCCGGTGTCATGTCGGTCGCGGGCGCCTCGACCGGAACGCTGGTCAATGCCTTTGCCACGTCGTTCGGCCTCGCCGCCTTGTTTTCGGCGTCGGCCTTGCTGTACTCGGTGTTCAAGTACGCCGGTGCCGCCTACCTGATTTATCTCGGCATCAAGACGCTGCGGGCGTCGGTGGATGAAAAGGCCGGAGCCGCGGTGGATGACGCCCTGCGGGCCAAATCGGTGCAGCAGGTGCCGGCGTGGCCGCTGTTTCGTGACGGTTTCATCGTCGCGCTGTTCAATCCGAAGACGATCATCTTTTTCTCGGCCTTCCTGCCGCAGTTCATGACCCAGCACGGACAGGGCAGTGCGGCGGTGGCACAGGCGATGTTCCTGAGCGCGATGTTCGTGCTGATCGCGACCACCAGCGACGCTGTCTACGCCATTGCGGCGGGCAGCATTGCGCCCTGGCTCGCGAAACATCGTGGCGCCGGCAAAACCGGCCGCACTATCGCCGGATGTTCCTTTATCGGGCTCGGGATTTTCGCGGCGCTGTCGGGTCGTAAGACGTAGTCGCCGCAAACCGATCCCGGTTGCGCGACGACCGTCTTGCAACCGTCGGCGCTTGCGATTTCGCTCCTACTCCGGTTGCGCCAATCGCCGCTTCTGCACATCCGCCGCCAGTTGCCGCAACACGTTCTCCGTCGCGGCCCAGTCGATGCAGGCGTCAGTGATGGACACACCGTAAGCGAGTTCCTTGCCGGGTACCAGATCCTGACGGCCCGGATTCAGGTGCGACTCGATCATCACGCCGAAAATGCGCTCGTCGCCTGCGGCCATCTGGCGACCGACATCGGCTGACACTTCGATTTGCTTGTCGTGCTGCTTGCTCGAGTTGGCGTGCGAAAAATCGATCATGATGCGTTGTGGCAGTCCGGCCTTTGCCAGTTCCTGGCCCGAGGCGTGGACATGTGGCGCATCATAGTTTGGCGCCTTGCCGCCACGCAGGATCACGTGGCAGTCTTCGTTGCCATTGGTCGAAATGATCGCGCTGTGGCCGCCCTTGGTGACTGACAAAAAGAAGTGTGGCGCGGCGGCGGCCTTGATGGCGTCGACGGCGATCTTGATGTTGCCGTCGGTGCCGTTCTTGAAGCCCATTGGGCAGCTCATGCCGGAGGCGAGCTGGCGATGCACCTGGCTCTCGGTCGTGCGCGCACCGATGGCGCCCCAGGAGATCAGGTCGGCGTAATACTGCGGCGTCAGCGTGTCGAGGAATTCCGTTGCGGCGGGGACGCCCATCTCGTTGATGTCGAGCAGGATTTCGCGTGACAGGCGCAGGCCCTCATTGATCTTGAAGCTGCCGTCGAGGTGCGGGTCATTGATCAGTCCCTTCCAGCCGACCGTCGTGCGCGGCTTTTCGAAGTAGACACGCATCACGACGATCAGGTCATGCGCCAGTTCGTCGCGCAGGTCCTTGAGCTTTTTCGCGTATTCCAGCGCGGCACGTTTGTCGTGGATTGAACAGGGACCGACGATCACAACAAGACGGTCATCGGCGCCGTGCAGCACCTTGTGGATTTCGCGCCGCGTGTCAAACACCAGTTGCTCCACCGCTTCGCTGGGCTTGAATTCGCGCAGCATGTGGGAAGGCGGGGCGAGCTCGAAGATGTCCTTGATGCGGACGTCGTCGACTTGGCGGTTGAGCGTTGCGGGCATGATGATTCCTTGTTGCGATGCAATGATTTTAGCGCAAGCAATGAAATTGCGTTGACAACAGAAAATAAGTCGCTTGAAGAAATTTAATGCCACGAAAAGTCAAAAATACTGGAATTTAATGTCGCATGAGCTCAGGAATTGACAATCAACTTTTTATAAAGAGATCCATTCAGTAAGGGCTAAGACCGGCAATATTTACAAAGTCGAGATTATGCGTTTCGTCTATCCAAGCCCATTGAATTCGTGCTTTCAGGAAAAAGCTGATAGCTGTACAAGTAAAAAAAGAGCCCGTACGCTGACGGGCTCGTGAGGCTTTGCGCGAGAACAGGGAGGAGCTGTCGCGCGCACGACACCGCGCGGGGCGCGGCGGCGTTTGCTGGTGCGCGGGGCATCAGCGACGGCGCAACTCTGGGGTGAGTGCGCCGACGGGCCCTAGCAGTCGAGGGTGCGTTGGGCTCATTGAGATAGACGCAGCGCCGCGAAAAATTGCGACTCTTTTTTGCTCCGGTTCTGAAGAAAAAGCTTGCTTGACGTTGTCATATTTTTGTTCGGACACTTTATGCGCACGGCGTTTGGCGCTAACGCTCCGAAGTCGAAAACGACATGAAAAGCACCATCGCGTGGGTACGGCGAGCCAGCATGTTTTGGCGGTTATTTGTCGGTAACACCGGTGTCTGCCGAAGGAAAAAAGAGTGCCCGAAAAATCTGCTGGTGCCCGAGCTGGCCAGCGGCATCGTTTTGCGGTGGCGCGTTCGGGGCGCTGCTTACTCAGCTTTGGACAAACAGTCCAGTCAGCACGGCAGGTAGCTCCCCATTTTTCCTGCCGAAGTGCAGCGAAAGTTCTGCCTGCGCTCGTTTGAATTCAACCGAATTTGCACCGAACTTTGCGAGGGCGCTGACATACTCAAACTGGCGGAAGACGCGATGTGATTCCGGTAGTCCGTTCGGCAGGCTGGCCGTGGCTTGCGTCAGCGTCTGCAGTGCTTCAGCCTGGCGAGACGCTCCGTTTTCAAGAAGCATCGAATATGCCAGGTCAATTTG
>CAYMSY010000189.1:3168-6272 GCA_964393195.1 uncultured Alcaligenaceae bacterium
GCTTGATTCGCTTCTGAAGCCAGATAACGCTTTCGGCGTGTTTGCCTGCAGCACGGGCCATGCTGGCATGGAGTCCATTCATTCGCGTCGTGTTTGACGTGGACAAGTCTTTACCCCGGGACTGGGCAATGTCGACATATTTTTGTGCGAGATCGGCGCGACCAAGCGTCAACAAGACAGTCGCCGCCCGCGCCAGAAGTTGTCGAAATCTCTGGTGCCCCGGGTCGACCTGAGCACTCACCCTATCCGCCAGCTGCTGCGTCTTTGCAATCAGATTTTCTGGCGTGTCACGATTGAAGCGCACGCCAACCTCAATCAAGTCCAGCGCCACGCGGAGGTGATCCGAACCGTCCACGGGGCCGCGGGCTGCGATCCGGGTCTGAATTTCCTCAAACGTTTTTTGGGCTTCGGCCCCTTGGCCAGCCTGAACATAGTAGTAGCCGAGATCATTGAGCAGTTCATCAATGCGTTCGCTCCTGTTGCCCGCGAGCTTTTCCCAACGTACGATCAACGCGCGAATCTGCGACTCCACGCCACGCGGATCGCCGAGTATGTTTTGCACGGTAATGAGATTGCCCTGGTGGTTGAGCGCGGTCTTGATATCGTTTTCCGGCGGCGACGAATAAATCTGCGCGTTTTTGCGCAACAGCTCCAGTGCTTCCTGCCAGCGTCCTGCACGCGTATACGCGGCTGCGAGATCACCTTCAGCATCGGCTATCCGCCAGTTTCGCTTTGGCACGGCGTTGCCAAGTTGCCGATACGTGTCAATGACGTCCCGGAATTGTTGCTCCGCCTCGGCGATGCGATAGGTGCCGGCGAGGATGTTGGCGTAGCGCAGTCGCGTTTCGATCCACTCGGGCGAGGTCGGTGACAAAAATTTCGGCAGTCGCTCGATGGCTGGCTGAATTGTTGCCAGCGCCTCCGCATTGTCGTCTGACCAATACTGGACCCACGCGAGCAAGGTTCGCGCGCGCAGCGTCGCCAGCGAGTTTTCGCCATGCAGTTCGGTCGCCAGCGCGAGCGCGCGGCGAGCCAGTGGCAAGGCGTCGGTGTCACGCGAGAGCGAGCGGTACACCGTGGCAAACAGTCGTGTAAGCCGCTCCTCGGTGGCGGGTTCATCGCGGAAGCGGACGCCGCTTTCCTTGGCCGCCTCATCGAGGAGATCAATGGCAGTGGGCCATTTGCCGCCATGCAGGTCCGGATCGGCACGCCCCAGCAGTTCAACCAGATAATCCGCCGTCTTGTTCGCTCGGGTTGCTTCGGCGCGGGCGCGTTCGTACTGCCACAGCGAAATTGCCAGGCCGGTGCCGAGCGCGACAAAGAGCGTCGCCGTGAGCCCGACCGGAAGCCAGTTGCGGCGCAGCCAGAGCCGCGTGCGGTAGCTGCGATCTTCGCGCCGCGCGGCGATCGGCCGTCGCTGGATCCAGCGGCTCAGATCGGCGACGAAGGCCTCCATCGTGCGGTAGCGGTCCGCCGGGTCAATGCGCATCGCGCGCGCGACAATCGCGTCGATGTCGCCTTCCAGCCGCTCGCTGTCGGACGGTGGCGGAATGTTGTCCTTGACCGTTCCGTGATCATGCCGCTGCGCGGCTTCCGATACGCGGATCGGCGTCAGGTGCAGGACGGCGTATTCGAGCGCCGCGCGCCCCGGTTTGTCGGGCAGATGCGCGCGACGGCCGGACAGCAGGTGATAGGCGAGGCTGCCGAGCGAATAGATGTCGCTCGCGACACCGGTCGCTTCGCCGCTGATCTGCTCCGGCGCAGCGTATTCAACGGTGAGGCCACGGCCCGCGATCTTGGTTGCCTCGGAGGTGGTCGCTTCGTCATGGTCCGCATCTTCGAGCAAGCCGGCAACGCCAAAGTCGAGCAGCTTGACGTGACCGCCGGCGGTGACCAGCACGTTGGACGGTTTCAGGTCGCGATGAACCACAAGTTGCGAATGCGCGTAGGAGACCGCTTCGCCGATTTCCCGGATCAGCTCGACGCGCTCCTGCACGGTGGTCGCGTGTTCGGCGACGTAGTTGAGCAGTGGCTTGCCCTCCACGTACTCAAGCACCAGAAACGGCGTGCCGAACAGGCGTCCGGCGTCGATCAGCCGCGCGATGCCCGGATGGTTCAGCCGTGCCAGCACTGCGCGTTCCTGCGCAAAACGCGCCTCGAAGCGCTCGGCGTCGCCTTCGGCACGCAGGAATTTGACCGCGACCTTGGCCTGGTAAAGCCCGTCGGCGCGTGTGGCGAGCCAGACTTCGCCCATGCCGCCGACGCCGATGATTTCCTGGAGTTTCCAGGCGCCGCACAGCTCACCGGGGTGACGCGTGGTGTCGGCACGCGCGCGTTCCGCCCGCAAAGCGCGTTGCAGCAGCCCGTCAAAGCCGCGCTCGCCGCCATCGCCGAGCACTGGCGCGAGCTGCGTGGTCAGGCCATCGCGCGGACGGCGGATGACATCCGTAACCAGCGTCTGGGCATGGGCGCGGCCCAGCAGCTTGCGCACTTCATTGGCCAGACGCGGGTCGCGGGCATGCAGTTGCTTGATGAAATTGGGACGTGACAGGTCGTCGCATTCAAGCGCCTCGTCGAGGGCCGCGTTGACCGCCTTCCAGAAGGTGGCATCAAACGGCTCGGACGGGGGAGAGGGCGCATCACTCATCACAACTGAAAAGACGCAACCCTGCGAAAAAGTACGTCAGCGGCGGCGGCGATCAGACGCGATCCGCGACGTCAAGCCATTCCGCCAGCAGCGCCCGCGCCTTGGTGATTTCGCGATTGACGGTACGCGTCGAAATGCCGCGCGTGACGGACGTTTCTTCAATCGTCATGCCGCAGAAAAAATGCAGCTCGGCGGTGTGATACATGCCCTCATCCACCGCCTTCAGCCGCTCCAGCGCTTCATCAAGCGCCACCACATCGACCGCCGGCAACAGGCTGTCAGCCGCGTAGTCCGCATGCGACAGCGTCAACAGCGTTGCGCCGCCACCGCGCTTTTCGGCATCGCGCGCACGCACGAAGTCGATGACAATGGAACGCAGGACCTTGCCGACATAGGCGAAAAACTGGACCCGGGTATCGCCCTGCAGGCCTTCGCGCTCGGCCATGCGCATGAAGCC
>CAYMSY010000190.1:0-6238 GCA_964393195.1 uncultured Alcaligenaceae bacterium
GTGAATATGAACCGGCGTCTGGGTGTTCGCCAGCTTGGCGAGCAATGCCCGCAATGATTCGATGACCGGTGATTCGCCGACCAGACTCGGCACCACCGATGGCGACGATGCCCCGTTGGCGGATGCGCCGCCATTCGACGCCGGGATGGTGGATGCGCGCTTTTCCGGCATCTTGATCGCGGACTTCACGAGCGTCCGCAGCTGATCCAGCGATACCGGTTTTGCGAGGTAGTCGAAGGCGCCTGCCTTGAGGGCGGCCACCGCGTTGTCGGCATTGCCAAAAGCGGTAATCACGGCGCACGGCAGGTCGAGTCCGCGCTCGGCAATTGCCGCCAGAACATCGAGCCCTGTGCCGTCGCCGAGCTGCATGTCGGTCAGGCACAGCGAATAGCTTTGCCGGTCCAGCGCCTCAAGCGCACTCTGGCGCGAGTCCGCCGTGACCACTTCCAGTCCGAGTTTGGTCAGCGTCAATTGCATGAGCGTGAGCAGATCCGGCTCATCATCGACCACCAGCACACGGGGAATTGCTTCTAGTTTTTTTGCCATATTGCTATTGTGGCGCTAAACCGCCGTTTCGTGGCGAATGCCGGCTTTTCCGGGGCGGCAGTGGCTATGCGGCCTGATCGCGGAAAAGCGGCAGCTCCAGGACGAAGCGCGCGCCTTTTTGCGAGGAGCCAAGACGCACGCTGCCACCGTTGGCGAGTGCCAGTTCACGCACCAGATAAAGCCCGAGTCCGGTGCTGCCGCTGCCGCTGTAGAACGGTTCGAAGATGCGGTCGGCGATGGCTTCGGCGACGCCGGGACCATCGTCGATCACGCTGATGATGGCGCGCTGCATTTCGTCGTTGACGTTGGTGGTGACGGTGACGCTGCTTTCGGACTTGCTGGAATGCCGCCACGCATTGGACATGAGGTTGAGCAGCATTTCGTCAAAGTGGCTGCGGTCAACGCGGATCGTCGCATCCGGTGGAATGGCCAGACGGAATCCACCGCGCGGCGCCGGCAGCGTGTCGCACAGCTCGGTTACCAGTTCGGTCACGGCATGCTCGACGTGGACTTCGATCGGTGTGCCGCGATCACGCCGCCCAAGCAGCGACACGTCGCGCACGATGCGGTCGATGCGGTCCACGTTCTTGTCGATCATGGTGGCCAGCGAGCGCGCTTCCGGCTTGTCATTCACTTCTTCGCCAATCAGCTGCGCCGCCTGCTTGATCGCTGACAGCGGATTGCGGATTTCGTGTGCGATGCTGGCCGACAGGCGCCCGAGCGCGGCCAGCTTGATCTGCTGCGCCTGTGCTTCCGCCTGTTCGACGTCTTCCAGAAAAATCAGCGTCCCGGCGCGCTCCTCGAGATCCACCGGCATCATGCGTGGCGCCAGCACGCGCGAGCCGTCGCGTGAGCGGATCGGCGTGCCGTCAAGGGTCGAGTTGTTATAGAAAAATGCCTGCCATCGTGCATGCAGATCGGCCGACAAATCGCTCAGATGCGTATCCGGACTCATTTGCGCCTCATCGCCGCCGAGCCATCGCGTCGCTTGCGGATTGGCCATCACCACCTGCCCGATGGCGCCGATAACCAGGACGCCGTCGGCCAGCTCGCTGATGACCACCTGATTGATGTGCGCCAGACGGCGAACATCAGCCGTGCGCGACAGCACCTTGCGCTCGGTTTCCTCGGCGCTGCGCCCGAGCACCATGCCGATGGCCGTCAGCAGGAAATAGCCGGCACCGACCAGCGCCGCCTGGGTCACGGTCTGTACGGTCCCGGTCCGGATCAGGAGCTCCGCCAGCATCAGCGCAATGCTCGCCAGCGCGGCATGGCCAAAGGCGATGCGGCTGCGCAGGAACCAGCCGTGCGCCGCGAGTATCGGGTAGAGATAGGTCGCGTAAGTAGTCACCGGGTTTTTGGTGTCGACAAACACGATGGTGATGAAAACGAGATCAATCGCCAGTTGTGCCAGCAGCAAGCCGGACACGCCGCCGCTGAATCGCCGCAGCGTCAGCACGCTCAGCAACGCCCAAACCGCATAGGCGGATGCTGCGGCGTAACTCACCGATGACAGGCTGGTGCTGGCCGCCGCGACCGCGAGCGCAATTGCCGCGACGCAGCGGTAAAGCGCCATCAGGCGCAACAAACGCAGGGCGGTGCCGGTCAGCCCGGCCGTCGCGCCGGTGCCGTCAGCGTCGGTGAGCACAGCTCTCGTCGCCGCAGGTCAGGCCGCGCGGGGTCATCACGGCGGTCGATTTCGGCAGAAACACGCCGCAGCGTCCGCACTTCACCATCGGCTCCTGTGCCGGCGTAGTGTCGCGTCCGCCCTTGCCGCTGCCCTCGCGCCGTTCGCGCTCATCCTTGCGTGTCTGATGCACGGACACGAGGCGCAGCGCAAGCAACACCCCGAAGAAAACGACGATCCAGAAAATGATCTTTCCCACGCCTGACAGAAAACCACGAGTAGACTTCAACTGAGTCTAGCAGCGTGATGCCGCGCGGCGTCACGGCGCAACCCCGATCAACAGGAGAAGATCATGAGCAAAGCCGCCAACGAGCCCTGGGCCGCATGGGCCGAGTCAATGCAGAAGATGATGTCGAACCCCGGCGCGATGAACCCGTTTGCCGGCATGATGGGGGCGGGCGGATTTCCGGGGATGCCGGGCATGCCCGGCGCGGCAGCGGGTGCGGCCGGCAGCGCGGGCGGATTCGATCCGCAGCAGTTCATGAAAGCACTGGACCCGGTCGAGATTGACCGCCGGATCCAGGACATGCGCGCCGTGGAATCATGGATGCGGCTCACGCTGTCGGGGCTCGAAATGTCGATCAAGACGATGGAGATGCAGCGCGACGCCTATGCCTCGTTCTCGCAGATGCGCGAAAGCGCGCAGGAGTCGGCCAATGCTGCAATGGAAGGCGTCAAGCGCGCCGCAGCCAGCGTCAGCGCGGCCGCGAAGCCGGCGCCGAAGAAACGCGCAGCCGGTCGCAAGCGCTGAATCTGCGCAATAACTTTTTCATGAAATGGCGTCCACGAAGGGCTTGATGCGAAAAATCGCATGAAGTCGACTTTGTGCGATTTAAAGAGATGACATCGCGCCAGCCCATTGTGAATGGGGTTCTCTGTTCGTTTATGTAAAAAGCTGTTGGCCAAATCGCGATGTGATGGGCGGTTACACAACCACCGCGAGGGGCACGGCACGGGTTCATGAAAAAACGGTGAAACCGCTCTAGTGCATCGGCACAGCGAGCCGGCGCTTTGTTCGGCTGGTTTTTCCTGCGCTAGTGTCGGGCTGATGTTCGCTTAAAATGCAATTCTGTTGCGATTGGGCGCTTGTTGTGCGTTCGACCTGCTGCGATTTCATTCACGAGAACGGCCCGTCTTGACCCTGCTTGCCATCATCGCTGCCGCTGTGCTCGGCGGCGTCACCTCCGCTGCCGTCGCCGCGTTTGCGCTTTACGCAAAGCTTTCCTCCATTGAGCGCTGGGTGGCGTTTGCGGTCGGTGCCATGCTGGCGGTCGTATTTCTGGACATCCTGCCGCACGCCTTGTCGGAAGGCGTGGCACCGGCGTCGCTGATGGGTTGGGTGCTGGCCGGGGTGCTGTTCTTCTTTTTCCTCGAAAAACTCGTGATCTGGCGCCATTCGCATGGCGACCTGACACCGGACGGCGCGGCCGCCAGCCATGATCATGGGCACGGCCACTCGCATCATCATCACGGTCATGATCGCGGTCGCTCCGGCCTCATGGTGCTGATCGGCGATTCGCTGCACAACGCGACCGACGGCGTGGTCATCGCCGCCGCATTCCTTGCGGACTTCAATCTCGGCGTAGTGACGTCGCTCGCCATCATCGCGCATGAGGTGCCGCAGGAAGTAAGCGATTTTTTCGTGCTCCTGCATTCCGGCTACACAAAACGCAAGGCCTTTCTGTACAACCTGATTTCCAGTCTGGCGATGGTGGTTGGCGGTGTGGTGGCGTACTTCGCACTCGAGCGCGCCGAGACCTATGTCACGCCGGTGCTCGCGTTCGCCGCAGCGTCAATGCTCTATGTGGCGGTGGCCGATCTCATCCCGACCCTGCACCGACGCTTCTCCATCAGCGACACCGCACAGCAGATGCTCATGATCGGGCTCGGGGTCGGCACGGTGCTGCTCACCCATACGCTGCTGCACACGACCGTCGCGCACTAGGATCTGTCCGGGGGCGTTGCCGGATTCGCGTCCTCCGCAGCCTGCGCCACGCGATTGCGATGACGGCGCACCGACATCCACAGCCACAAACCGACTGGCAACACGCCCAGAAACAGCAGCCTGATCACGCCTTTCAGGATTGAGTCAGAAACTACGGCGATCATTACGACAACGTAGAGCCACGCGATGGCGATGATGTACATCAAGCGAAACAGCGGGTTAACAACAGTGCATGATACTTCTGTGCTCTGATGATGCCTATTGGTGTTTGGGGCATTGCAAGCGTGCAGCGCGTTGGCTACATTGAACGAAGGAGGAGATGATGAACGCCGGTAATCCAGCAGGCAATACACCGACCAATCCGTTTACAGCGGCGTTTGAGGCCATGCAGACGATGGCCGCTGCCAATATCGGGCAACAGCCCTTCGCCACACTTGGCGGCAATCCCCTCGCGATGTCGGGCCTGATGCCCAACATGATGCCGATGGCAGGCATGCCGAAACCGGAAGCAGGCTGGTGGTGGCTCGGTGCCGTGAAGCCCGAAGTCTGGCAGGCCGCATTGACCAAATGGTTTGCGCCGACGACTGACATTTCTGCGCTGGTCGCGGCTGATCGCCGATTCCGCTCGGCGTCATGGCAATCGCAGCCGTTTTTTCAGGCGACGCGCGACCAGTATTTGCGCACCGCAGCATTCTGGCGCGAGGTCGTGGCCCATGCCGATCTCGACGAACGTGAGCGCCATCGCGCGAAGTTCTTTCTGGAACAAATGCTGGATGCCGCAGCACCGAGCAATTTCTTTCTGACCAATCCCGAGGCGATCGAGCGGGCGATCGAGACCAAGGGCGAAAGTCTCAAGCACGGCATCGAAAACCTGCAGCACGACATTGAGGCCGGCCATATCGCGATGACCGACGAAAAAGTCTTTCACGTGGGCGAAAACCTCGCCACCACGCCGGGCCAGGTCGTGTTCCGCAATGAGCTCATCGAAATCCTGCATTACACGCCGACGCAGAAGACGGTGTACCAGCGGCCGCTGCTGATCTTTCCGCCCTGCATCAACAAGTTCTACATCCTTGATCTCAAGCCGGAGAACTCCTTTGTCGCCCACGCCGTAGCGCAGGGCTTTGACGTTTATCTGGTGTCCTGGCGCAATGTGCCGGAAGAACTCAAGGCGCTGACCTGGGAAGACTATCTCGAAATGGGCGTGCTCACGGCCATTGACGAGGTACGTGACCATTCCGGCGCTGCGACTGTCAATACGCTCGGTTTTTGCGTCGGCGGCACGATCCTCTCATGCGCGCTCGCGGTGCTGGCAGCGCGCGGCGAGCTGGATGATTTTGTTGAAAGCGCGACCTACCTGACGACGCTGCTCGATTTCTCGGAACCGGGCGACATCAAGGCTTATCTCGGTGAGAGCACGTATCAGATGCGTGCGCAGCAGTTCGGGCCTGACGGCGCTGGCGGCCTCATGAAGGGTTCGGAACTGGCGCAATCGTTCGCGACGTTGCGGGCGAACGACCTGATCTGGAATTACGTCGTCAACAACTACCTCAAGGGCCAGGATCCGCCGGCATTTGACCTGTTGTACTGGAACGGTGATTCCACCAACCTGCCGGGTCCGATGTACCTCTACTACATCCGCAATTTCTACCTGGACAACGTATTGGTCCAGCACGGCAAGGCCGAAATGCTCGGCGAGCCGATCGACCTCGCCAATGTGGACATACCGACGTTTGTCTACTGCTCGCGGGAGGACCACATCGTGCCGTGGAAGAGCGCTTACGCCTCGGCGGAACTGTGGGGCGGCGACATCGAATTCGTGCTTGGCGCATCGGGGCATATCGCCGGTGTCGTCAATCCGCCGGCGCAGAAAAAGCGCAGCTACTGGACCGGCAAGTGGCCGGCCGCATCGCCCGAGGCATGGGACGCCAAGGCGAAGGAAACCGCCGGCAGCTGGTGGCCGCACTGGTACGAGTGGCTGGCGCCACATTCGGGCAAACGAGTACCCGCGAAGAAGCAGGCGAAGTCAAAGCTTGGCGCGGCACCGGGCACCTACGTTC
>CAYMSY010000191.1:0-6231 GCA_964393195.1 uncultured Alcaligenaceae bacterium
CCATCGCAGCGCTGGCGACCTCCCATGTTTCGGTGAAACAGTGCATCACACCACCTACCTCGCCGGCCCGCTCCTCACGCATAATTCGCAGGGTGTCTTCCGAGGCGCTGCGAGTGTGAATCACCAGCGGCTTGTTGCACTCACGCGCAGCGCGAATGTGCGTACGGAAGCGCTCGCGTTGCCACCCAAGATCCCCCTGGAGACGGTAGTAGTCGAGCCCCGTCTCACCGATCGCCTGCACTTTGGGATGTCGTGCCCGCTCGAGCAATGAGGCCACAGTTGGCTCTTCAATGTCCTCGTAGTCAGGATGCACACCTGCGGTCGCGTAAATATTTGGGTAGCGATCGGCTAGCGCGATCACCGACGGCCATTCGGGATAGGTGACGCTGATGCACATTGCGTGCGTTACGCGCGCGACCGCCATCCGCGCAACGACCTCATCGGAATCCTGCGCAAAGTCGGAAAAATTGATGTGGCAGTGCGAATCGACGAACACTACAAACTACGGCCCGCAGACATTACATCGTGTGCGTCGGGCGCGACGAAGCGAGCAGCGCGCCCAGAATTCCTTCAATGCGCCCCTTGGCCGAGCGACCGGTGTCGTCCTTGGTGAACTGCACGCCGATGCCCTGCGCCCGCGCTCCCTGAATGCCGGGCGGTGTAATCCATACCACTTTGCCCTGAACCGCGATCCGGTTCGGATCGTCCATCAGGGTAAGAAGCATGAACACCTCATCTCCGAGCTTGTAGCCACGGGTCGTCGGGATAAAAATGCCGCCGCCCTCAATCCATGGAATGTAGGCCGCATAAAGCGCCGTACGTTCCCTGATGTTGAGCGAAAGCACGCCAGAACGCATCCCGCCGGGAACGGCCTTTGAGGTACCGCCCATCCCGGTTGGAATATCGAGTCCATCGCTCATATGTGGAGGTCCAAATTAGCTAACGTCCAAAAAGTGCCCGGTAGTCGAGCAGGATCGCTTCAAACTGCAGTCGCGCCGACAGCGTTGTGTCTGGCACACTCAATTTACGCATTAGCTGGCGATGATAACGGAGACCCTCTGCCAGAGGCAAACCCGACGCCAACGCGGCAAACGTCGCCGCATGTTCCCGATGCACAAGTGGCGCCAGACTGGTGCGCACGCGCGCCCAATCCGAAGTCCAGTCAAGCAGCAGTCTCAACATGGCAGCGAAACGCTCCCTGCGCTCCGCCTTCGGCCCCGCCTCAACCCAGGCCCCCCACTTGAGGGTCGGCAGTTGCGTTGGGCGCTGCAGGTCGCGAATGAATTCGGTCTGCGCTGCGCCGCTTTCCGACTGCGACGCCGCGAGAGCCGTCAGTGGCTCGCCACGGGTTTGTTGCAGCAAGGCTTCAATGCCTCGCGGATCAACACCCTGCTTCGCCAGCCAGCCCCGCGCCGCCTCAATTGACGGCCGCGACACGGCGAGCTTCAATGCACGACTGCGGATCGTTGGCAACAACCGTTCCGGCTGGGCCGCGACCAGCAACCAGCGGGTATTTGGCGGCGGCTCCTCCAGCGCCTTCAGCAATGCATTTGCACTTTCGCGCGCCAACGCCGTGGCCGGGTCAACCAGCAAGACGCGCCCACGCTCGGCAGCAGCGCTCAACTGCATGAAGTCGAGCGCCTCACGTACTGCATCAATCTTGATCGTCGGCAACTTGACAGTTTCGCCATCGCCGACATCAGGCAGCAAGCTGCGGAAATCCGGATGGACGTCGCCAGCCAGCCAGCGACAACTTGAACACTCTCCGCATGCCACCGACTGCCGCGGATTCAGACACAACAGCGAAGCTGCGAGCGCTGACGCCGCCTGTCCAACGCCGTCGCCAGTACGGCCGACAACCAGCCAGGCATGATGATGCGACGACGCAAGATCTCGCGCCCGCTGCAACCACTCCCGGTGCCAGGGAAGCGAATCGAAGTTCATGCGCCGCTACGTTGGGTGCCGCGACCCAGCAATTGTTGTGTGCAGGCCAGCACGCGCGCACGGACAGTGTCCTTCGATTGATCGCTGGACAATATCTTGATGCGTTCGGGTTCGTTTTCCGCGCGCTTTAGATAAGCCTGGCGTACGCGATGATGGAACTCTGTCGCCTCTGATTCAATACGGTCCAGCGCGCCGCGCTGGGCGACACGATCCTGCGCAGCGGCTGGTGCGAGATCAAAAAGCAGGGTGAGATCCGGCGTGAAGTCCGGATGTACCCAATCCGTGAGCGCTTGAATTCGGTCAAATCCAAGTTCGCGCCCCCCGCCCTGATAGGCAAAAGTGGCGTCCGTGAAACGATCGCACAGCACCCAGTCGCCGCGCTCAAGGGCAGGCCATACGACGCGCTCAAGATGCTCGCGTCGCGCGGCAAACACCAGCAGCGCCTCACTGTGAGGACTCATGGACCGGCCCAGAAACAGGCCGCGAATGGCCTCACCCAATTCGGTGCCGCCGGGTTCACGCGTCATGACCACGGTCTTGCCGCGTGCCAAAAGAAAAGCGCGCACCGACTCGATGTGGGTACTCTTCCCCGCGCCGTCGATACCTTCAAAAGTGATGAACTTGCCTTTCATCCCGACCTTACTTCCCCAACTGATACTTCGCGACTGCGCGATTATGTTCTGCGAGGTTACGCGAGAACTCACTGGTGCCATCACCGCGCGCCACAAAATAGAGGAATTCACTGACCGGCGGCGCGACGGCCGCCCGCAGCGAAGCCCGCCCCGGAAGGGAAATGGGTGTCGGCGGCAGGCCGTTTCTTGTGTATGTGTTGTACGGCGTATCTGTCTGCAGATCAATCTTGCGCAGATTGCCATCGAATTTTTCGCCCAGGCCGTAGATCACGGTCGGATCCGTCTGCAAGCGCATGCCTACGCGCAGGCGATTAACGAATACAGAACCAATCAGGGGTCGATCCGCCTCCCGGCCAGTTTCCTTTTCAATGATTGACGCCAGGATCAGAGCTTCATAGGGAGATTTCAATGGTGTGTCCGATGCACGCTGCTCCCATGCCCGATTGAGCTCTTCACGCATTCGCCGGTGCATAAGTCTCAACAATGACGTCGCGGAGCTGCCGGGCGCAACAAAATAGGTATCGGGAAACAGGTAACCTTCTAGTTCATGGACATCAGCACGTAACGCTTCCCGCAACGCGTTGCGCGCAGGCAGCGAGCCCGCAGCAAACGTGGCGACGCCTGCAGCTGCCGTCGTTTGCTGATTCAGCAACGCATATACATCGGCAAGACGCGTTCCTTCCACCACGGTGACAGCGAGCTGCTTTGCGTTGCCGGATTCGATGGCAACCAGTATGTCGGCAACCGTCTGCGGCTGTTCAAACAGGTACTCCCCTGCGCGCAAGCGACGTGCGCTGCCGCGAATGCGCGCGACGGCCTGCACGACCCACGCTGGCGCCACGCTGGCACGATCCAGATCATTCGCCAGCCGAGCCAGCGAGCTGCCCTGGCGCACGCTGATGTTGACGCCGTCCGGCGGGATGGTCGCGGGCCAAAGTGGCAGCGCATACCATGCGCCCGCAGCAATGGCGGCTGCGCCAATCAGGGCAGCGAGGAACTTCTTCATGAATGCGTGGTAGAACCGACGGAAAGCGTCAAACCTATAATTCTGCCTATGTTGATCCAGCCCGTATCGTCCCGCCGTACCAGTCGGGGTTTCACGCTCATTGAATTGATGATCGCAGTGGTCATCATCGGTATTCTCGCCGCAATCATTGCCCCGAACGTCATCGGCCGACTGCACGACGCCAAAGTATCCGCTGCCAAGCAGGACGTAGCGACGCTGGTCCAGTCGCTAACCATGTACAAGCTCGACAATTCGCGCTTTCCAACGGGGGAGCAGGGATTGAAGGCGCTGGTGGAAAAACCCGCAGTGTCTCCCGTCCCTGGCAACTGGCGAAGCGGCGGCTACATCGCTCGTCTGCCGAACGACCCCTGGGGCAATCCCTATCAATTCGCAAATCCCGGATTGCACGGCGACATTGATGTTTATAGCTACGGCGCGGATGGCAAGACCGGTGGTGATGGCGAAGGCGCGGACATCGGGTCGTGGAACCTTTAGTCCGTTACCGACACCAACGACGACAGCGTCGCACTGGTTTCAGTCTCATCGAGGTACTGGTTGCAGTCGCAATTCTGGCGACGGGCCTAATAGCCGCGTCGCGCGCCGCATTGGTAGCGACCAACGATCAGGGCGTATTGCGTGACCGCACGCTGGCACGCTGGGTGGCGCATAACGTGCTCGCAGAGGTTCGCTTGCAGCCACAGCAAGCTGCTGCGGGAATGCAGATCACACGGCAGTCTCAACAGGCGGGTATTTCATTTATTGCGGTAGCGAAAGTGACTGCGACGCCGAGCCCGCTTTTTTCACGTGTTGAAGTGACGGTAGCCCGCACCGATGGTAGCGGCCAGGCGCTGGCGCAGGCGGTCGGATTTTCGGCTCGACCATGACCGCACGCACATCCGGCATGACGCTGGTCGAAATCATGATCGCGCTGGCGATTGCGTCGCTCATGACCCTTACCGGCTGGCGTGCGGTGGATGCGCTTCAGCTCGCCCGCGATCGGGTAGTCGAGGAAGCAGCGCAATGGCAGCGACTTGATGACCTGTTTGTCACGCTGGAAGCCGATCTTCGACGCGCCTCAATCAGCGAATTCAGCGGCAGTGGCGATAGCCTGATCATGATGCAACCAGCCCTTGACGGCGGCCCGAATGTTCAGACGGTACGCTACCAATTCGCTGCGGTGGCACTGGTGGATGGCACCGCCGGTACACAGATCCTTCGTGCCACTGGCGGCGCAATCACGCCCATGGCTGACGTGCGGTCGTTCGCCTTGGCGTACTCGCAGGATGGCACAACATTTGACTTCAGCGCCAACGCCTATCCCCGTGCGATCCGTTTCAGCGTGCAACCTCTAGCTGCCGTTGGTCCGGTAGAGCGGCTGCTGGCGCTGCGATGATGCGCAACAATCTCGCGCAGCGTGGTGCGGCACTGGTGGTAGCGATGTTGCTTACCGCACTCGGCGCTGCGGTCGCGACGCAAATGATCGTACCCCTATCGGGCTGGATCGAACGCGAATATCGTGCACGCGACACCCAGGCCAGCTACACCCTCGCCGATGCCGCCGCATCATGGGCAATCACGGTACTTGCCGGCGATCTTCGACTTGGGCCGATAGATCACTATGGCGAGATATGGGCCACGCCGCTGCCGGCCACGCCGGTGGAAGGCGGAACGATAGAAGGTCGCATCACGGATCTGCAGTCGCGGTTTAATCTGAACAACGTGGCGCCTCGTGGCACAAAAAGCGCGCCGAATATCGCACTGGCCAAAGCCTTGTTCGTGCAGGCCGGCGTGCCTTCGTCTCTAGTCGACACGCTTGCCGATGCCATTGATCGCGACGAGGTGACCGATGAAGGGCAGAGCGAGCGTCAGCGTTACGGTCGCTCGCTGCGCAACGCGCCACTGGCACGTATCGGCCCACGTGCGTGCGCTGTCGGCCGTTGTTGTTGTGCTGCCCGAAGCCAGCGCCGTCAACGCCAACACGGCGTCGCGTGCCCTTATCGCCACTGCGTATCCGGGCGCTACCGCCGACGTGCTTGATCGCGCGATTGCGCGCCGCACGCAACAACCATTCGCCAGTGGTGATGACCTTGCGGCAGCCCTTGGACAACCTGCACTTCCCGGCGTCTTCAGCGCAAATACGCAGTACTTCGCGGTGGAAGCCGTGATTCGCTTCGAGCGCGTGGTACATCGCTTACAGTTGCAGATTGCGCGCCCTGCGAACGCCCGCCCGATCATCATTTCCCGCATCATTTCCAACGCCTGATTGCCTGCCTGTGTCCCGTAATCCGTCCCGTCAATTACTGACTCCACCGCTGCTGGGGCTGGTGCGCCTGCGCATTCCGGGCTTCGCCAAGCTGAGATCGGACGAGCGGATTCAGGCAAGCGTGCTCGCACTGAATCGCGACTTCAGCATCAGTGCACCTGACTTGAAGCTGGCTACGACTACAGCGCCTGATTCGGGCGACGAAGCGCTGGTCGCGTATTGCCGCCAATCACAGATCAGCGATACGATCGCGCCCAGTCCGTCCACGCGGCTACTGGGTGCTGTCCAGTCAGGCGTGGTCTACTGGGTCAATGCACCCGCCGGTTTCGTGATTGGCGAGCACGGCGCCGCCACCGTTGAACAGACGTCCGGAAGCAGTACCTCGC
>CAYMSY010000192.1:0-6226 GCA_964393195.1 uncultured Alcaligenaceae bacterium
TAGCCTTCGTCAAAAAACAGATCCCGCACCGACTCATTCAGAAGCGTTCGTCGGACGCCGAGGTAGCCGGTCTGTCCGAGCGCCTCACCCATGCGGTAATCGTGCACCAAACCGTCGTAAATCGGCTCTGCGCGCGGGTCATAGGATATCTCCCAAAGTTCCGGTAAATCGCGCAAAACGATCAGGAAGCTTTTGCGCACGATTGCATCGTAAACCGCATAAGCGTCCGAGCTTGTTTTGCCATCTCGAGTGGCTATCGGATAAGAGCGGACGAGTTTGCGGTCGTGGTCGAATATCCTGACAGTAGGTGGCGACTGTGTCGCCACCAGAAGCAGGCGATCGTCGGCTGACATCACCACTCGTTTCGGCTCGGTAGCGGCACACCAGTCCGGTTTGGAATCAGGCGTCGCGCCGCAGGCGTGCGAGACAAGAAAAAGTGCAGTGAATATCAATGCCGCAAGTATCTCCTCCTTATTCAACGGTGCTCAGACCTGGGATTTGAGAATCCACTCTACAGCTGCTTTGAGATCTGCGTCGCTAATTTTGTCTGGCGGATTGGGCGACATTGGCACCGGACCGTAGACGCCAGAGCCGCCTTTGCGGACTTTCTCGACCAGCTTTGCAGTTGCATCCTGTCCTTTGTACTTGGCAGCAATGTCCTTGAACGATGGACCAACGAGTTTCTTGTCCTTGACGTGGCAGGCAACACAACCTGCTTTTGCCATCGCTTCCTCAGGTGTTGCTGCTTGTGCTCCAAACATGGCTAGTGTCGCCGCAGCAATCAGTATGTATTTCATCAAAATCTCCATTCATGACAAGAGGCCGTCTTGGCCCCTTGTCTCAAAGTTTCAGGTCAATAGATGTCGTGCTGTGTGTTGTGCACGTTGAAATGGCCGGTCGGAGTGATGAGGCGTGGATCCTTGATGACAGTCTTGAGCTTGAGCGTTTTGTCATCGACAACAACCAGTGCGGACTGTTTGTCTTTTGCGGACCATACTGCAAACCAGACTTCGTCTCCATTTTTATTGAACTCGGGCTGCACTACGCGCTGAGCGCCACCGTCAGCCTTGATGCCCGCCCACTCCGCGATTGGCAGCACGGTGAACCCCTTGTCCAGATTCGCGATATCAAATACGGCCACTGATTGCGAAATCTTCGGATCAGGATTCAGAGGCGTGTCCGAATACAGATGTGTGGACTTTGGATGACTTTTGATGAAGAGCGCGCCACCACCTTGGCCTTTCAGTGTCTGTACGACCTTGAAAGCACGATCTTTATGCTTTACCGGATCCGTGCCGATGAGCGAAATCGTCTCGTCACCCAGATGACCGGTAGCCCACACGGGTCCGAACTTCGGATGTACGAAATTGGCACCACGACCAGGATGCGGAATCTTGCCCACTTCCACAATCGCCGACAACTTGTTTTCCTTCGCGTCAATCACTCCGATCTTGTTGCTCTGGTTTGCTGCCACCATGAAGTAACGTTTCGTGGAGTTCCAGCCGCCGTCATGCAGAAAACGTGCGGAACCGAGCTCCGTGACACCGAGCGCATTTACGTCTGCATAGTTGACCATCAGTGTCTTGCCGGTCTCTTTGACGTTGACAATGAACTCCGGTTTGAAGTGTGAAGCAACAATCGACGCGACGCGCGGTTCCGGGTGATATTCCTGCGTATCTACTGTCATTCCTCGTGTAGACACAATCTTGAGTGGTTCCAGCGTGTCGCCCTTCATCAGGACGAACTGAGGTGGCCAATAAGCGCCGGCGATTACGAGCTTGTCGGTAAAGTCGCCTTCCTTGCCTTTGTATTTGGACGTATCGACAGAGCGCGCCTCAAGGCCGATCCGAATCTCTGCAACGTTGTCGGGTTTCGCCATCCAAAGATCAATCATGTTGACCTTGCCGTCGCGTCCGATCACGAACAGATAACGCCCAGAGGCTGACGTACGGGAAATATGTACCGCGTAACCCGTCTTCACAATATTGATGATCTGCTTGGTGTCGCCGTCGACCAATGCAACTTCACCGGTATCGCGAAGTGTCGTCGAGAAGATGTTGTCGATGTTGTAGTTGTTCATCTTCTTTGTTGGACGATCTTTGGGCTGTATCAACACCTTCCATGTGCCCTTCATGTCCGCCATGCTCCACTCCGGTGGTTGCGGAGGATCGTGCTGGATGTAGCGGGCCATCAGATCGACCTGCTTCTCATTCAACTCACCCGAAGTCTGCCAGTTGGGCATACCCGCCGGCGACCCGTAGGCGATGAACACTTTAAGGTAGTCGGTGCCCTTGCCGACGGTAATGTCCGGAGTCAGCGCCTTGCCAGTGGCGCCCTTGCGCAGCACACCGTGGCATCCTGCACACCGTTCAAAGTAAATCTTGCGCCCTTCGTCAAACTCGGCCACGCTCATCGCTGGCGCTTTCGGGTTGATGCTGTGCACCATGGGGATGGCGCCAACGGGCGACGAATCAGCCGCCTGATAAGCCTTTTCTGTTGGCGCAACGGGCTGACTTGGCGCTTGAGCGCAAACCGAAACACTTGCCAGCAATGCAGCGGCAACTCCGGCTAGTCGTAAGTTCTTCATTTTCTTCACTCCGATTTTTCGCAGTTCAATAATGTGCTGGATAGCCATCACGCGAACGCCGATTGCGATAGTGTTGTGTTGCGACAACGACGTAAGCGAAGCAATTGTGTGCTTCGCGAAGTGGTTTTTCCTTAATCTGGGACAAGGCCGGTATAAGGCGCGTGAATCAGGCCTATCGCACGATCAACCAGTACTTCTGCCACCACCCAAGAATTTGATCTTCTACGCGCGCGTCCGGACTCAGCGAATGACGGTTTGGCGATGAAGATAGACTCCTGCCATTCGCGCCGCTGGCGGTTATTGTTTAGTTAATCGACCGGATTCGACATGCCAAAATTTTCCGCAAATCTCAGCTTTCTGTTCAATGAAGTGCCATTCATGGAGCGTTTTGCTGCTGCGGCCGAAACGGGCTTCAGGGCAGTTGAATACATGGCGCCTTATCCGTATGCGGCAAGCGAGCTGAAGGCCGCACTCGAGATCAACGGATTGACGCAAGGATTGTTCAACCTGCCCGCCGGCAATCTCGACGGAGGCGAACGCGGCATGGCCTGCATTCCCGGGCGCGAAGCCGAATTTCGCAGCGGTGTCGCGACAGCGATCGACTATGCGCACGCACTCGGTTGCAGGAAGGTCAATTGTCTCGCCGGCAAATTGCCGGCGGGTGTATCGCGCAAGGGCGCGAAGGTGACAATGATCAAAAATCTTTCGTATGCGGCTGCGGAACTCAAACGTGAAGGCATACGGCTTGTCACTGAACCCATCAACTCATTCGATATGCCCGGCTACTTTGTGAATCGCACAGCGGAAGCGCTGGAGATTCTGGATGCGGTTGATTCCGATAACCTGTTCATCCAGTATGACGTGTATCACGCTCAACGAATGGAAGGCGAACTGGGTAATACCCTCAGAAACCTCGCCGCGCGCATTGGTCACATCCAAATTGCCGACAACCCCGGGCGCCATGAACCAGGCACCGGAGAAATCAACTATGACTGGCTCCTCCGGCATATTGACGCGATTGGCTATGACGACTGGATCGGATGTGAGTACATACCCGCTACGACGACACGCGAAGGCATGCACTGGATGACGGCGTGGGCGCATGCCAGCCAGCCGTCGTAATGCGCCAGCTTGGCGCTTTGATTGTTTATGCACCGCGTGATTGACCCTCATTCGGATTTCGATATGGCATAACAATTGCTGCCTCCCTACACTGCGTCACGCCATGTAGTAAGTGGATGGACGTTGACGAGGGATTTCGTTGATGTCGGTCAAGTGATCTTGCAAACGTCACATTCAGGGGAGTGAGCAATGACGACATCTTCAGTGGACGCCGGTGTGCACCCGGTGGACGAGAAATTGGCCCTGCCCCGTCTCGGTGCGCTGGGACTGCAGCATGTTCTGGTGATGTATGCCGGTGCGGTAGCGGTGCCGCTGATCATCGGCCGTGCGCTCAAGCTGTCGCCGGATCAGGTAGCGCTACTGATTTCTGCTGACCTGTTCTGCTGTGGCGTGGTCACGTTGATCCAGTCGCTTGGTGCGACACAGTGGTTCGGCATTCGTCTGCCGGTCATGATGGGGGTAACTTTCGCCTCGGTGGCGCCGATGATCGCGATGGCCACCGCCAATCCCGGCACCGCGGGCGCACAGCTGATTTGTGGCTCAATCATGGGAGCAGGCATCATTTCGATCCTGATCGCACCTGCTGTCAGTCGCATGCTGCGATTTTTCCCACCGGTTGTGACGGGGACCATCATCGCGGTCATCGGCATCAGTCTGATGCGAATTGGTATCAACTGGATTTTTGGCAACCCGCTTGGACCGACGGCGCCATCAGTCGTGAACCCGGAACATGCAAAGTGGTTGGCTGATGCTGCGGCCGTATCGACGGCGCCGGGCTCAGCGCTGCCTGCCATTCCCAAGGGACTTGCGCTGGTGCCAAGCGTTCCCAATCCAAAGTATGCGGATCTCACCGGCGTCGGCATTGCGACACTCGTACTCGTTTCAATCCTGCTGATCACGCGTTTTGCCAAAGGGTTCTTTGCCAACATCTCGGTCCTGCTGGGAATCGTCATCGGCGGAATCGTGGCCACCGCGATGGGACTCATGAACTTTGACAAGGTCGGCAAGGCGGCATGGTTTGAGTTCGTAGTGCCGTTTTCGTTTGGCATGCCGCAGTTTGATCCTGTCCTGATTCTGACCATGACGCTGGTGATGATTGTCGTGATGATTGAGTCGACGGGAATGTTCCTCGCATTGGGTGAAATGACCGATCGCAAGGTCGATCAGGCCGCGCTTGGTCGAGGACTGCGAGCGGACGGATTGGGCACCTTGATCGGTGGTATTTTCAACACCTTCCCATACACCAGCTTTTCGCAGAATGTTGGACTCGTCGCGGTCACCGGCGTCAAGAGTCGCTTTGTCTGCGTGGCAGGCGGCGTAATCCTGATCGTCCTCGGGTTGCTGCCAAAAATGGCGGCGCTTGTTGAGTCGCTGCCAACGGTAGTGCTCGGTGGCGCGGGACTCGTCATGTTTGGCATGGTGGCAGCGACGGGCATTCGCATCCTGTCAGGGGTTGATTTCAAAGGCAATCGTTTCAACGCCCTGATCGTCGCCGTGTCCATCGGCATCGGCATGATTCCGCTGATCGCGC
This sequence comes from uncultured Alcaligenaceae bacterium, assembly GCA_964393195.1. Lineage (GTDB taxonomy): Bacteria > Pseudomonadota > Gammaproteobacteria > Burkholderiales > Casimicrobiaceae > Casimicrobium. The sequence continues at coordinate 5,241 of CAYMSY010000192.1, forward strand.
CAAATTTCAAGCAGTGGATGCCGCACGGCATCCACCCGCTGATCGAGTCCGGCATTTTGCTGTCGTCGCTCGCTGCGGTAGTGCTCAACATGTTCTTTAACGGCGCGAGCGGTGACGCAGCGTCTGCCGTTGAAGCGGCCAAACAGGCAGATGCGCACTAATTGCATGCTCAACAATTCGTCACGATCGACGCAGGTTTGTCCGCAATCAACAATCACCATCGTGGGGGAGCCTGCTCCCACAGGTTCGACATAGTCAGCAAAGCCTCATGCTCACACTGCAACAGATCAATCAGTTTTCACCCGCCGAGTTCTCGTCCGCGTTTGGCGCCGTGTACGAGCACTCGCCGTGGATTGCCGAGCGCGCATTTGCACTGAAACCAGGGGCTGGTTTCATGTCGCGTGCAGCCATTCATGCGGCACTCGTCGCTACGGTGCAATCGGCAAGTGAGGACGAAAAACTCAAACTGCTGAATTCACACCCCGAGCTTGCCGGCAAGGAGGCAGCGGCCGGTACGCTTACCAGCGAATCCACGCGCGAACAATCGGGCGCGGGACTGTCCGCGATGTCAGCGGCCGATGTGACACAACTGCGTGAACTTAATGCAGCATATCGTGAAAAGTTCGGCTTCCCGTTCATCATCGCGGCACGCAACAACACGCAGGATGCGATTTTCGGGGCTGTCAAATCGCGGCTGACCAACACAAGAGCGATGGAATTCAACAATAATCTCATGCAAGTTGGCGAGATTGCCCGGCTGCGTCTGCTTGACATCATCACGGAGTAGTTGTCGATGGGAAAACTCTCCACTCACATACTTGACACCGTGCACGGCGGGCCAGCGGCGAACGTCGCGATTGAACTCTACTCATTGGACCCGATGCCCAAGCTGCTCGTCTCCACTCGTACCAATGCCGACGGTCGTACCGACGCGCCGCTGCTGAAGGATGCGGAAGTCAAGCGTGGCCGTTATCGCCTGGTATTTC
>CAYMSY010000193.1:0-6224 GCA_964393195.1 uncultured Alcaligenaceae bacterium
TCCAGGTCAAACAGGAGTTCAACGCGTTGAACCAGAAAACCCGGAGCGCGGTAATCACCGCGCCGGATCACCACATTTTCCGGGTTCTTCATGGCGGTTACTACTTCGGAGCGGGCACGAAAGCGGACGGATTTACCGCAGCGTTTTGCGTCTTGCCGACAACCGCCATCAGCTCAACATCAAAAACGAGTGTTGCACCCGGCGGAATGGCATCGCCGGCGCCGCGATCACCATAACCCTTGTCCGGCGGAATGATCAAGGTGCGCTGTCCGCCGACCTTCATGCCGGCCACGCCCTCATCCCAGCCCTTGATCACGCGGCCCGCACCGACGATGAAGCCAAACGGCACGACCGGTTTGCGGTCAACGGAACTGTCAAACTTCTTGCCCTTATTGTCCGGCGCGCTGGCGTCCCACAGGTAGCCGCTGTAGTGCACGGCTACGGGTTGGCCGCTATCAGCCGTTGCGCCGTCGCCCACTTTGCGGTCAATTATTTTTAGGGTCGTCGGTGCCGAAACCGCTGCTTTTGCAGCCACTGCCGGCTGTGCCTGGACGCAATTCTGGAAGAGTGCTGCGGCGGCGAACGCTGCGGCAAGTCGGGTCAATTTTGTGCTGTTCATAGAGTCTTTGCTTGTGTATTGAATGCAGTATGGCGCGTTCCGGTACGGGCAGAACACCAGCAGTCCGGCGGGACGGTCAGTGGCACCGTTCTTCGGGTTGTGCTTGCCGCCATAGGAGTAGAGCGCTATTCTACGATTTGAGTAATAGTGCGATAGTTCGCCCACTTGCCTCAAAAGTTAATGTGACCGGATAAAAATGCTGCGCTGGCTAAGTAGTTTGACCGATTCCCGACCGCTGGGTTCAGTGGCCGGCGCACGCAAGTTTGTTGCGTCGCTGGACCGCGACGTATTTGCGGCCGCCGACACGATGTGCGGGCAGCTGCGTGCATTCGTCAATGATGCCGACCAGCAGGAGACCATCAGCGCCGCGCCACTGCTGGAGATTGACGCGCGGGCCGAGGCGATGACTACGCGACTGGAGCGGGACTATCTCGCCGCCTCGTTGCAGTCTCATTCGTTGCGCGAACGTCTGTGGGACAGCGGTTATGACTGGGCGATGCGCTTTGCCGACGCCTACCGCGTGATTCTCATGCGCACCACCACCACCGTGGCCGGGCGCTCCGCGAACGAATTTGCGCGGGTCGCGGCACGTTTTTTCTGGTACCGCATGATGGCGTACCGTTTTCGCCTTTACCGCCATGAGGAATGGATTCCCGGCATCTGGCTGGAAATCAATCAGGTGTTCAGCAAGACCTGCGACCTCGGCGTCGATCATGTCGTGGTCAACGACATCAGCAACCCCGGACAGGCGACCTACCCGGCGCGGGCGTTTGCCACCCTGCTGTTGTTGCGAGTAGGCAATGCCGGTGGCTACACGCCATCACAAATTCACGCGCTGTACAAGAAGCTTGAAGAATTCACGAGCGACATCAAGCTGACTGCACGTGCAGGATCAGACGGCGGCTTCGCGATCAATCTGTCGGGGTCGGACGGGCTGGTGCCACGGCACTCGGTGCCGCAGGGCGGTCAATATCTGTATTGCGACACCACGAGCATTCACGCGCGGGCGCTGGCCTGGCTCGATCAGGTCGAATCGGAAGACGGTGGTCGCAACGTGACGCTTGGCGGATCGTTGTCACAGAATCCGCTGCTCGCACTGCGCAGTGCTGTGCTGCGCATTGACCCGGAGTTCAAGCCGCTCGCACGCGCGAGTGCGCGCAACGATGACCGCGGCCGGGTGGCCGCGACCTATGGCGTCAACAAGGTCGCCAGCGCAATTTCGTTCGATCCGGCCATGCTTGCCGCAAGTATTGAGGGCGACACCTACGAATACACCGATGCGCAGGAGATCGCCACGCTTGGCATGATGCGCGAGTCCACCCTGAAGCGGCTGCGTCGTGATCTGCCGCCCGAAGCTTCGCGCCTCAACCTGCAGTTCTGGCATTTGCGTGACCGCAGCGATACCGGCTATCGCGCCGTGATTCCGAACACATCGACCCAACGGTTGCGGCTGCGCGACATCGCGGTGGTTACCGAAGAGTCACCGGCAGCGGGCTGGCAGGTTGCCACGGTGGTCCGGTTGCTCAAACTGCCTGCGGGGCATATTGAACTTGGATTGCAGGTGCTCTCGCGCGATGTCGACATGATCGAACTGCGTACGTTGCGTTCACGTCAGGGACTTTATCGCGACAATGACGCGACGATGGTGGCGAGCGCCGTGTTCAAGGCGATCCGGCTCAAGAGCGCCTTTTTTGGCCGGCCGATTCTCGGCCCATCGTGGATCATGAACACGGTCGACTATCAGGCCAGTGTGGTGTATGAAGTGCAGGGTTCGTCGCGTCGTTATGAAGCGAGCGAGGTGGTGAGCGAAGGTTCCGATTGGGTCTGGGTCAAACCCAACGAGCTCGGAGTGAGATCGAACCAGTCGTGACCGAGTTTCTGTTTCGTGGTGATGCGTACCTTCAGCGCGCATCGGCCAGGGTCGTGACCGTCACGCAAATTGCGCCACGTGATGGCTCGGCGCCACTTCCTGCTGTGGTGCTCGATCGCACAATTTTCTATTTTGAAAGTGGTGGTCAGCCCGGCGATACCGGTGCGCTGACCTGGACGACTGGCAGCGCGAATGTTGTCGATACGCGAAAGGATCGCGAGTCCGGCGCCATTGTTCATGTATTGGCAGCCGATTCCGCCTTGCCGGGTGCTGGTGATACCGTCGAAGTCGCGCTCGACTGGCCGCGTCGCCACGTGCACATGCGCTACCACACGGCGCTGCACCTGATCTGCGCCGCGTTGCCCGGAATTCTGGCAACCGGCAATTCGATTGATACGAGCAAGGCACGTATCGATTTCGATCTCTCCGGCGTCGAGTTTGATCGCGATGCGACGGAAGCGCGGCTCAATGAACTGATCGCCGGCAATCACGACGTGACGACGCAGTGGATCACCGATGAAGAAATGGCGGCGCAGCCGGAACTCGTGCGCACCATGAGCGTGGCGCCGCCAACGGGCGCCGGGCGTGTGCGCCTGCTCAGGATCGGCGACGGCGTCGATTTGCAACCCTGCGGCGGCACGCACGTAAAAAACACCCGCGAGATCGGCCCGGTGAAGATCGTCAAGGTCGAAAACAAGGGCAAGCAGAACCGGCGGCTGGTGATTCAGCTCGCGGAAAGCTGATATAGCTTTTTCTTGAAACCCTTTCTGCGAAAGGCATACGCACCAATTTGGTCGAAAGTCGACTATCGCCACTTTCCGCATCTGAGCCCATTGCAGAATGGCATGCAGCGAAAAGTTGTAATACGCTGAAATTCGAAAATCAGGTCGCGTACTCACCCATAAGTCTTGTCGTGCGGTAAATCAGGCCGCCGCCTCATAGGCAATATGTCCGGCCGTGACGGTTGCTCTTACCACCCCCGGCAACTCATATCCCAGAAACGGTGAATTCTTTCCCGCGCTCTTGAGGCTTGCCTTGGTGACGAGGCGATAGGCGCCGGGGTCGAAGATGCAGAGGTCGGCGACTGCGTCCACAGCGATGTGGCCGGCGCTCAGGCCGGCGGCGCTGGCGGCGTGATGGGTGATGCGGCCGAGGGCTTCTTTCATGGGCAGCTTCGCCGATTCGGCGAAACGCAGCGTCAGCGAGAGCAGTGTTTCGAGGCCGGTGGCGCCCGGTGCGGCTTCGGCGAATGGCAGTTGCTTCGCGCCTTCGGGCCTTGGCGTGTGGTCGGAGACGATGGCATCAATGGTGCCGTCAATCACGCCTGCACGCAGCGCGTCGCGGTCGCGCGAAGTGCGTAGCGGCGGCGACAGACGATAGTTCGAATCGAAATGCCCGATGTCGAGATCAATCAGGTGCAGGTGGTTGATCGCGACGTCGGCGGTGACGTTGATGCCGTTCAGTTTGGCGGCACGAATCATTGCCACGCCTTCCGCTGTTGACACGCGACACACGTGCAGATGCACGCCAGTCGCGCGCGCGAGTTCCAGATGCGTGGACAGCGCGACGATTTCCGCGCTCGACGGGATGCCGCCGAGGCCAAGGCGGGACGACACTTCGCCTTCGTGCGCGACGCCGTTGTTGGCGAGATGCAGGTCTTCCGGTTGCAGCCAGACCGGAAAGCCGAACGTCGCCGCGTACTGCATCGCGCGCAGCAACACTTGGGTATCGGCAACCGCGCGGTCCGCCTGCGAGAAGCCGACGCATCCGGCCTGTGCCAGCTTCGACAATTCGGCGAGCTGTGCCCCCGCGAGCGCCTTGGTCAGCGCGCCGAGCGGATACAGATGCGTGGAATGAAACGATTGCGCGCGCAGCCGCAGCATGTCGACGAGACCGGGTTCGTCGAGCACGGGATCGGTGTCGGGCGAGCAGACCATGCTGGTCACGCCGCCGGCTGCGGCCGCCGCGAGCTCAGTCGTGAGTGTGCCGCGTTTCACGTGTACCGCGAGATCCACGAGGCCCGGCGCGACGACGCAGCCCTCGGCGTTGATCTCGCGGTTGCTGTGCCAGTCGGCGGGCTGGGCGCCAATCGCGACGATCTTGCTCGCGGCGATGAATACATCGGCGATGGCGTCAAATCCCGAGGCCGGATCAACTACGCGTCCTTTGCGTACGGCTATCTTCATCGTGCCGCCCCTGCAAGAATGGCCATCACGGCCATGCGTATCGCGATGCCGTAGGTCACCTGCGGCAGGATCACCGACTGCGAACCGTCTGCGACGGCAGAGTCAATCTCGACACCACGATTCATCGGACCCGGATGCAGCACGATGGCGTCGGGCTTCGCGAGTGCAAGCTTCTGCGGCGTGAGCCCGTAGCGCGAGAAATACTCGCTGGCTGAGGGCAGCAGCGCACCGGTCATGCGTTCGTTCTGCAGGCGCAACATGGTCACAACATCCACGCCCTTCAAACCCTCCTCCAGCGAAGTAAACACACGTACGCCGAGCCGCTCAATGTCTGCGGGCAACAACGTGCGCGGGCCGATCACGCGTACTTCGGGCACACCGAGCGTGGTCAGCGCATGAATCTGCGACCGCGCAACACGCGAGTGCAGAACGTCACCGACGATGGCAACCGTGAGGCGCGTGAAGTCCTTTTTGTAGCGGCGAATGGTGAACACGTCGAGCAGGCCCTGCGTCGGATGTTCGTGACGACCATCGCCCGCGTTCACGACATGCACATGTGGCGCCGCGTGTTGCGCGATGAGGTACGGCGCACCGCTCTCGCTGTGGCGCACGACAAACATGTCGGCGTGCATGGCGGTCAGGTTGGCGATGGTGTCGAGAATCGTCTCGCCCTTGTTGGTGCTGGACCGCGCGACGTCGAGGCTCACCACGTCTGCGGACAAACGTTTCGCTGCGATTTCGAACGTGGTGCGTGTTCGCGTTGAATTCTCGAAAAAAATGTTGAAGATCGACTTGCCGCGAAGCAGCGGCACCACTTTTACTTCGCGCTCGTTGATGCCGACGAAGCTCTCTGCCGTATCGAGAATGCGCTCAATGATGCGCTTCGGCAGCCCTTCAATGGCGAGCAGGTGATGCAGGTCGCCGTTGTCGTTAAGTTGCAGGTTTTTCTTCGACAGCATCAGTGTGCGTTCCAGGGTTCGGTCGTTAACGCAAACTTGCCTGCATCATCCATGCTGAGTGCGAGCATCAGATCACGGGCGACGATCAATGGTGCGCCCACATAATCCGCCGCAATCGGCAATTCGCGGCCACCGCGATCAACCAGCACGGCGAGCTGCACCGAGGCCGGACGCCCGTAGTCAAACAACGTGTTCACGGCAGCGCGGATCGAGCGCCCGGTGAACAGCACGTCATCGACAATCACGATGTGCGCACCCTCAACCGAGAACGGAATCTGCGTGCTGCGCACATTGGTCTTGAGCCCGCTGGTCGACAGGTCATCGCGATAAAACGACACGTCGATGTAGCCCACTTCATGCTCGCCATCAAGCTCTGCGGCGAGACGGTCCGCAAGCCACGCACCGCCGGAATACACGCCCACGAGTTTGGCGTCATAAGCAATCGCCGGCGCCATCTGGGCTTTCAGGTCGGCAAGCAGCGCTTCGCCATCCGGCAGCGCGTTACGCGGATCAGTTTGCGTGCTCATGGCGCGGCTGCGCTCTCAAGATTCATGGGTCCCTCGACAAAAAAACGGCGCAGAATCTGCGCC
>CAYMSY010000194.1:0-6185 GCA_964393195.1 uncultured Alcaligenaceae bacterium
CTGCCGACGGTTACACGATGTTGCTGGTGAATCCCGCGAACGGCATCAACGCATCGCTGTACAAAAAGCTCTCGTTCAACTTCATTCGCGACATTGCACCAGTCGCGGGCCTGGTGCGCACTCCGAACGTGATGGTGGTGACCAACGGCCTGCCGGTGAAGACGGTGGCGGAGTTCATTGCCTATTGCAAGGCGAACCCGAGCAAGGTCAACATGGCTTCGTCCAGCAGCGGTACGTCGACGCACCTGTCGGGCGAACTGTTCAAGTCGATGACGGGCTGCAACATGGTGCACATCCCGTACAAAGGCGCCGGCCCCGTGCTCACCGATCTGATCGGCGGTCAGGTGCAGGTGTTTTTTGACAACCTGCCGTCATCGGCCGGGCACATCAAAGGCGGCAGCATCCGCGCGCTGGCCGTGACCTCCGCCGCGCGTGAGCCGTCGTTCCCGGAGCTGCCAACCGTTGCCGACACGGTGCCAGGCTATGAAGCGACCGCATGGTTCGGTGTGGGCATGCCCAAAGGCACGCCACGCGAGGCGATCGACAAAATGAATGCCGCCGTGAACAAGGCGCTGGCCGATCCCAAACTGCGCGCCCGTCTCGCGGAACTTGGCGGTTCACCGATCCCCGGTACGCCGGAAGATTTCGGCAAAACCATTGTTGCCGAGACGGAGAAATGGGCGAAGGTGGTCGCTTCCTCGGGCGCGACAGTGGACTGAGCGAGTCGCCTGACGGCCTGTTTGCCCGGACCCGGATGCGAGCATCCGGGCTACACCGAGAACAAAGCCAGGGTGGCGTGTCCTTCAGCACGCAAGCAAGCTTTAGTCAATCGGCCACGGCATCGATTTCGGCAGCGTTTCGACGACGGGTTCTTCCACTGCAGCCACGGTTGCCGGTTGCGTGTCGACTGCTCGCCACCACGGCGTGACAGAGTCAATGCGCGCCGGCTCGACGGCCTCACCGAGTCGTGGCATGACGAGCTGTGCGCCGCGTTTCTCACCCAGCGCCACGAGCGTTTCCGCTGGTTCATCCCACGCGTGCATTGCGAGACTGAACGTGCCCCAGTGCACGGGCAAGAATGCGCCACCGCCGAGCAGCGCATGCGCTTCCAGCGCGTTGGCTGGGCCCAGATGAATGTCGCCCCACGAGGGATGAAACGCGCCGACCTCGAGCATGATCAGATCGAACGGACCGAGCCGCTCGCGAATGGTCGCGTATTCGGTGGTCAGCCCGGTGTCGCCACTGAAAAAGACCGAATGCTTCGTCGTGCGAACGACCATCGACGACCATAGGGTCGCGTTGCGATCCTTGAGCCCGCGCCCGGAAAAGTGTTGCGACGGCGCGGCGGTGACCGTGAGTTCGCCGCCGTACAACGTATGCGATTGCCACCAGTCTAGCTCGGTGATGCGTTCGGCGGGCACGCCCCACGCTTCCAGATGCGCGCCGACGCCAAGCGAAGTAACGAACGGCACGCCCATGCGGGTGAGTTCGCGAATCGTCGGGTAATCGAGATGATCGTAGTGGTCATGCGAGATCACGACGAGATCAATCGACGGCATCTTTGAAAGCGGCACCGGCACCGGCTGAAAGCGCTTCGGCCCGATCAGTGTTGACGGCGATGCACGCGGCCCCCACACCGGATCCGTCAGCACGCGAAAGCCGTCGATTTCAATCAGCACGGTGGAATGACCAAGCCAGGTTGCACGCAGGCCGGTATCGGGTTTCTTGAGCCATGTATCGCGCGGATCAAGCGCAGGCAGCGGTCCGCGCGGAATGCGCCGGTTGCCGCCGCACAAAAATTCGCTCATCGTCGGACCAGGCACCGATTTGTCGCGCAGTCCTGGTATCGCGGGATGAATGTTGCGGAACGAATCGCCGACCCACATGACCGAGTCGCGCATGCGTTCCAGCCGCAGCCCGGCAGATCGTTTGCCCAGAGATTTCATCGTGGCGCTAGCGGTCGTTGCCGGACGGCTTGTTCGGCAGGCGCTTCGTCCTCGCCTGCGTCGCGAGACCGATTTCGAGCGCAGTTTCCAGGCGAATGATGCGTTCGGTGAGGTTTTCGATCTTGGCCTGCTGCGCTTTCAGCGCCTCGCTCTGACGCGTCACCTTGTCTTCGAGCTTGATCATCGAAGTCAGCGCACCCCAGATGCGTTCGGTGACGCCCACTAACGGCGCTCCATCTTGGCAATGCGTGCGTTGCTGGCGGCGATAAATGCGAGCGAATCGTCAATCGCGGCGCACGAGCGGTCGGCGGCAGCGCGTGCGGCATCGGCCAGTGCCGCCAGTTCGTCCTGCGCGCTCTCAGGCGCGTAGGCGCTCGCACCGCGCCGCATCAGCTCACCCACCGGAATGCCGAGCGTCTTGGCCTTGCTGGCGATGGCGCGCTTTTCAGCGGGCGTGGCCTGCACGACGATGCGCGCGGTGGCGTTGGCTACGTTTACCTTGGCGACGGCTGACATGCGGACTCCTTCCTGAATCAGGATTGCATGTGTACAGTATATGTACATATCTGCACAATTCAAGTCGCCGTCCAAAAGAAAAACGCCGTGGTTGGGGACGGGATTCGTCGTGCCCGCTAAGGCGCAGTAACGGTCACCTTGACGCGGACCAGCAGTCTGACCGGCTGATTGGACTGTCCGCGCGCGAAGGCCGCGTACTCCACCGCATCCTCACCGACATCACCGGGCTCCGGTGTGTAGGCGGCGCGCGGTGGTTTGAACTCGGCTTTGCCGTGTGCCGGCGGTTTCGTGATCGTGCCGGATTGCGCCGGATTGCTGCGATCGGCACCGACTCCGAAGTTAATGATGGTGCAGGTTTTGCCAGTATTTACCAGCCGCATCGTAGTGTCGGCACCCTGCGGCATCGCGGCGCCGCTAAATGGTTCTACGCGACAATCAGGCGACTGCGCATGCGCTGCGTCACACGCGCTCACCACTACCAGGCACAGTCCACACAACGCGGCAAACGCAGTTCTTCTCATTGTCATCAGCGGCTCCTTGAGGTATCGGGCAATTGTGCACTGATTGGCCGGTTGCCGTTGCGCACCGGCATTCGCAGGTTCCCCGTTCTCACCACCTCCTGATTTGACGTACGTAACCCCGTGTTACGCCAACCGCTGCGTCGAGCCGTCCAAAGCGCCCTAACCTGTCGTCCATGCAAGTACAGGCGTCACATGAGGCGTTCATGTGACCGGCAAATCAGGACTCAAGGAGATTTTCATGAATACTCGTTCCACTCTTAAACAACTCGTCGTGGCAACAGTTGCAACACTCGCCATCGGCGCTAGTCACGCGCAATGGCAGGGCATCGCCGCATCCAATGCTGCGTTCGACGCCAGATTCAACGCGCAGCTCGGTGCGATGCAGCGTCAAAATGCACAGTCGCAACAAGCGCTTTGGCGACACCACCTGTCCGTCAACGGCCCGCGTCTGCGTGCACAGTACGCGCAGATGCGGGCGACTGGTCGTGCCAGCGTGAGCTTTGAACAGTTTGCGTATTGGGACTTGATGACCGCCGGCGGCACCAATGTGCAGGGCGCGCTACAACATCAGCAAAACCAGTTCGCCGGCATGCAACGTGCAAACGCAACCGTGCAACAGGGGTATGCAAGCTACAACGCAGGTTGGGCCAACAATACTGCAAGGCAGTCGGCTGCGGTAGCGAACTACAGCAATCAAGCGATCCGCGGTGTCGCGCCGTACCGTGATCCTTCAGGCCGCACGACGATGTTGCCGCACTACCTGCCGCAGGGTCAGACCTATCAAAGTGGCGGCAATACCTACGCGCAGGATGCTCAGGGAGCCTACTACCGCTATCAGGGCAACTCGTGGGTGCGCATGGATGCCGGGCGTTAGCCCCAGGATTCGTCAGGCACCGTGATTCGACCCGGCACTGTTCGACTGCACGGACCGCAGCAGGAGTGCACCAAGCGCAGCTGCAAGCAGTGCGAACACTGTGCCAACCAGAAAAGCCATTTGATAGCCGCCAGTGAGCGCGACAGCGGTACTCGCGCCGGTAGCGCGCAACGCCTCCGAACGCGCATCGGCGAGGCTGGCCAATACTGCGAGACCCAACGCGCCGCCCATCATGAACGCCGTGTTCACCACGCCCGAGGCGAGGCCGGAATCCGACGGCTTCACATCGCCCATCGCGGCCAGCAGCAACGGATTGAGTGCCATGCCGGCGCCGACACCGAGCAGCACCATGCCGGGCATCACATCCAGCATCATCGTCCCGCTAACTGGCGCTCGTGCAAACAGTGCGAGGCCAGCCGCCGCGAGCAGCAGACCGAACGCGAGCGGCGCGCGAATGCCCCAGCGCATCACGATTTTCGCCGACAGGCCGAGCGAGAACGCCGCCATGATGACGTTGGCAGGCAGGAAGGAGAGGCCGACTTGCATCGCATCAAAGCCGAGCACGAGTTGCATGTAGAGTGCCGACACGAAGAACCACGCAAACATCGCGGCCGACCACAACACGCCGATGATGTTCGAGACGCTGAGATTGCGCAGCTTGAAGAGACCGAGCGGTACCAATGGCGATGAAACACGTGACTCGATGCCGAGAAACAGCGCGAACAGGATGACCGCTGCGCCAAGCATCGCCAGTGTTTGCGTCGATGTCCATCCCACTTGATTGCCATTCACGATTGCATACACGGCAAGCATCAGGGACAACGTGATTGAGACGGCACCCGCAACATCCAGCTTTACGTCGTCAGATTGGCCTTTGCCGTCCGGCAACATCCTGAGGCAGGCGATATAGATCGCAATTCCAACCGGCAAGTTAACGAGAAAAATCCAGTGCCAGCTCAGCGTGCTTGTCAGTGCACCGCCGAGCAGCACGCCAATGCTGCCGCCGCCTGCGCACACGAAGCCGTACACCCCCATCGCCTTCGCGCGCTCGCCCGACTCGGTGAACAGATTCATGATGAGCGACAGTGCGACAGCCGACACAACAGCACCGCCCAGCCCCTGTACAGCACGTGCGATGATCAGTATTTCCTGCGACCGCGCTATGCCACACCCGAGCGAGGCTACGGTGAACAGCACAATGCCCATCAGAAACAGTCTGCGATGACCATACAGATCGCCAAGCCGCCCTCCCAGCAGCAGAAACCCGCCGAAGGTCAGCATGTAGGCGTTCACGACCCACACCAGGGATGTTTCGCTGAACGCCAGATCCGCCTTGATTGACGGCAAGGCCACGTTCACGATGGTCGTATCGAGCACGATCATGAGCACGCCCATGCAGAGCAGGATCAGGGCGTGCCAGCGCTTGCGGCCGGTGATTTCATGGGTCATGGTTTGGGCTTTGTTCGTCCAGTATTGCTTGAAAGGAGGGTTGCCTACATATCGCCTGGCACCACTAGCATCCATGACACGCCAAAGCGGTCAATGACCATGCCGAACGCAGGCGAAAAGAAGGTCCTGGTCAACGGCATCTGTACCTGCCCGCCACTGCTCAATGCGGTGAAAAGTTTCTGCGCCTCAGCTTCGGTCGCCGGTGATAGCGACAGTGAAATGCCCTTGAAGGAAGTCTGTCCCGAGGCCATGCCGTCGGAAGCCATCACGTTCGTTTCGCCGATCCGGATTGTCGCGTGCATGATGGCGTCCGGCGGAATTGGGCCGCAGTCTTTGGGCTGCTGTTGCGGTTCCGGGTTTTCGCTGTAGCGCATCTTGATGATGATCTCGGCGCCGAGCGCGGTGCGATAAAACTCCAGCGCTTCCTCGCAGCGGCCTTCAAAGAAGAGATAGGGTTCGACTCTCATGGTGGGCTCCGTGTGTTGAGTGAGTTGCACAATCGCAACGGCAGTTCATTTTCTGACAATTGTGTACGGTGTCCACAAACAATAACAGAGATAATGGACAGTGTCCACATCGCGCCGTCATGACCAGAAAAAACGACCAACCGCCCGTTCGCAGTACCTATCGCCATGGCGATTTGCGGCGTGCGTTGCTGGATGCGGGTGTTGAACTGGCGCGTGCGGGGGGGCCAGAGGCGGTTGTGCTGAGGGAGGCGACGCGGCGTGCGGGTGTGGCGCCTAATGCGGCATATCGGCACTTTGCCAATCGTCAGGATTTGTTGCTGGCCGTGCGCGTCGTCGCTGTCGCCGCCGTGGCGGTGGCGATGGAAGCCGAGATGCGGAAGTTGCCGTCCGGGGGAACGCTCGCGCAGCGGGC
>CAYMSY010000195.1:0-6093 GCA_964393195.1 uncultured Alcaligenaceae bacterium
ATGACGACGTCATCGACTCTAACCGCTTGCCGATCCAATTCGCCGCATCGATATGCCGACTTTCTTGTCCAGCTCCGCTAGCGCCCGTTTCGCCATCGCCTTTAGCGCGTTTATCACCCTGCCGTTGCCGTGTCACGCGATGACATGGACATTTCCCGGTTCCGCCAATGCACCGTCGACCGTTGTTTCGGTCGCGTCAATATCGCCAACTCAAGTGCTGTCAGTCGGCAACAGCGGTGAGTCGCGCTTGCTCGATACAGGAGCGCTCACCTGGTCCGTGCGTGCTTCCATGACAAACGCACGCTCCGAGTTCGCCCTCACGACACTCACATCGGGCCAATTGCTCGCAACCGGAGGGGCCATCGGCGGCTCTGCAACCAACTCAGTCGAACGCTACAGCGCCGCCACCAATGTGTGGTCTCTGGGCGCACCCATGTTGAACCCGCGACGGTCCCACCTGGCTGTTCGCCTGGCAGGCGGCAACGTACTTGTCGTGGCGGGGGTTGATGGCAGTAACGCGCTGACGCGGTCGGTGGAACTATTCGATGAAACAGCTGGCACATGGGCCGGTCGGGCGCCGGCGCCATGGGACGTATCGAGTGTGACCGGTCGTGGCTTTGCCCTGTCCGATGGACGCGCCGTCATTGTTCATTCGATGGGCATTGGGCTCTACAACCCGTCGACGAATACATGGACCGACGCTGCGACGCCGCCAACGGCGGGCAGCTTGCCTGCCGTCCAGTTCGCTGCTGCCCAGCTGGACGACGGAAGAGTCGCTGTTTCCACAATGGGGGTCTACGATGCAACGAACAATACGTGGGCGACGATCCCGACAGCGCCACGCGCGTTCACGACCGCAGCGGCGATCAACGGCAATCGCGCCATTTTCTCGGGCGGCGAACTGGTGCCCTGTGTGCCGTCATTGTTCTGCCAATCAAACTTCGCCTACGAATACTCTGCAGCTACCAATCAGTGGCTCAATCTCGGCAATCAGATTGGCACACAGGCCCCGGATTTGTCTCTCGCCGACGACGGCGGCTATTTCGCCGGGTTCAATCAGACGCCCGCCAACGGGTACAGCATGTATGGAGCGCTCTATCGACGCAGTTCGATATACCAGATATACATTAGCAACGAATTCGATCTGCCTTTGAGCCCCGCAGTGGGGCAGTCGTACCCAATCGGCATCGGGTACTCGGCACAAAGCGATATTTTGTCGAGACCGATAAGCGGAACGGCCACGATATCCGACGGCACAACTTCGTGCCAGTTAACGCTCCCGGCGGCGAGTTGCACGATCACGACGACCGTTGCTGGCGCCAAGACGTTAACAGTCACCTATGCGGGCGACGACAATTTCGCGCCGGCGATGACCACCTACACGCCGCGTCCCCATGTCATCGTCGAACGCAACGCACCGACGTATGTGTCCAGCGCGCCGAGCGGAATTTACGATATCGGCTTTCTCTATTCAACGTACTACCCGTTTCCGAGCGGAACATCGGTCACGCTCAGCGCCAGTCCGCCGGGCAGCAGTACCTTCACCGGCTGGTTGGGGGATTGTGTGGGCATCGTGCCCTGCACATTCGCGATGCCGGCGGATCGACACGTCCGTGTCAAGGCTTTTTCGGCACCTACTGCCAATGCACCGTTCAGCATTGATGTGGATCGCGATGGTGCAGCGTCGGCAGTGACCGATGGGCTGGTGATCCTTCGCTATCTGCTCGCGTATTCCGACGGTACCATTCGAAACGGTGCAACGCCCGCCACAGGTTCACCGCCCGGCGGATCGGTGGTTGGTTATCTGTCGGGGATTCGCCCACGTCTGGACGTTGATGGCAATGGTCAGGCAGATGCCTTGACCGATGGTTTGCTCATTCTTCGTTATCTGGCCGGATTTCGGGGTGACGCGCTGATCGCCAACTGCATCGGTATCAATGCCCGTCGTTCAACCGTAGCCGAGATAGAGGCCTATCTGGCAACGCTTCTGCCGTAGCCGATGATCGGGTTGCTGTCTGTTTTCCTGCGCGTGTCGGTTGTTTCGGCGCTATAGCTCCTTCACCGAAAATTTTGTCGGCAGGATCTTCGGCGGATGCTGCGGATTGTTCAGGGCGACATCGCCTGAGCCTTGCCCGATCGGGTATCGCGCTGCCGCACATGAAACCGGCGCTTTTGTGGCGGTTTTCATTTGCGGATCACGATCGTGAAAGCTATCAGCTTTTTGTTGAACCCTATATTTCAAAGGGCTTGAGGCTGATAATCATCAAAAGTCGACTATTGGTAAATTTATGCGCTGAGCCCTTTTTGAATGGACGTTTCCGTGACAAGCTGTTGGGCGAAAAACTGTCCATTACCTGATGACCAACGACTCCGGACGAATCAGCGGGCGCGATCAAAATGCTGCGAGTTCTCTACTGAAACGCCGTCCCGCACTTCGAGTTCAGATCGTCACGAATCGTTGCCCACGGCGTAGCGATGCCGGTGCCGTTGGTGACCGCCGTACCGGTGAAGCCGAGCATGGCACGCAGCAGGATCAAGCCTTCTTTCGTGGCGAGCATCGGGTTCGCGCCGTCCATGTGCAGGTTGCAGACGATAACCGCAGACGCAATGCCGAAGTTCAGAGCCGCAGCACCGGGCAAATAGGTCGCATTTCCCAATTGCCAAGCTGTTATCGCGCAAAGGCCGACAGCGACACCGGTGACAGTGCTGCCGCTCACCGTGCACACGCCAGGCGTGGTACTGGTGAACGTGACCGGCGTCAGACCTTGGTCTGACGTCGCTGCAACGACGCCGGTGCCGCCCACACTGATCCCGGGCGGCGCAGCAAAACTAAGCGTCTGCGGGGCTTTGCTGATGAAAATAGTCTTCCCAACCTCCGGCGCTTTTGCAAAGTTCTGGCCATTCGACGCCCGACCAAACTGGTTCAAGGTGACTTGACACACGTCGCCCACACGCGCAGCAGGGGTAGGGGTCAATACGCCGCTACTGGCGTCGACCGTGCAGTAGACGCCGTTGCTGGCAAAGACGAGGGGATTGCCAGAGTTCGGCCCATTGTTGAAGGCCACCAACGTCGTGCTGCCGCCATAGGGCAGCGTCGTCGCGTCAGCAAGAAAACTGACCGATTGCGGCGTCGGCGAGAGTAAACCAAACGCCTGTCCGCCGCGAACGAGGCGGACATAGAAACCGGTGTTTCGGGCAAAAGTCTGTGTGCTGCCATCCTTGAACCACAAGGCCAATGCGTCGGTGCTCGAACTGGCATTAGGGGTGGCGGACCAGAAAACGGTCGCGGTCGGCGTATTGGGAAACGCTGTCCCATTGATCCAGGGCAGCGGCGGCGAACTCGCGCAGCTGCTCGCCACGGTCGATTGCAGCTCAAGTAGCGTAGGCAGACGCCAATCGTTGTAGCCCCCTACTCTACTGTTGCTGGCTGCGGACTGTGCAGCGTCCCAGCTCAGGAAGCTGGAGCCGCCGGTGGTACAGGTGGCCCCGCTGACGCCCTCCTGGCACTGCTTCCACATGAGGTTGGTCACCGTGTCGACCACGGTGCCTGTAGCGCTTTGCACGACGTATTGCGAATCCGGTCTGGTGGCGTCCCAACAGGCGGCGTACGCGACACCAGCCGCGGTCGCGACGATCACGCTCAACGCGGTAGCACCGCGGGTGAGACGACGTAAAAGTGAGCTGTTCAAGATGAACTCCCCCGGGCGCATGGTTGCGACGTTTTTGTTATTTCGGCGTTGTCAGCCGCTTGTGATGCTACAGGGCGGGTCGAACGCAATCAAGCAACACCGGCATCGCCGCTAACTCCGGGGCCGCGACTACGCGTCGCCACTTCCGGCTATGGGTAATGCGATTGAGCGAATGAATCGATCGTCATTTGCGCGCTATCGCGGAACAGTTGGCCGACGCAACGCTTCACGGGTGCAGCAAATGCGGGATTGCGGCCCAGCGAGCCAAACACGGCTTCGATGCGCAACACGGCGTCGGCAAACGAGAGTGCATCGTACGAATGCTTCGCGGCAATGGCGGAAAATTCTGCGGCAAGAGGGTCTTGAATCGCGACTTTTTCGTCGAGTTCGTTGATGCCGTAGACGTAGCGAACCCAGCCCGCTGTTGCTAACGCGATTGCATTTACATCAAGCCCCTTGGCGAGACGTTCACTAGCAACCGCAACCCAGCGCTGCGGGATTTTTTGTGAGCCGTCCATTGCGATCTGCGCGCAGCGATGGCCGTTGGCGGGGTTGCCGAAGCGTTCGATCAATTGCTGTTGATAGGCCGCGAAATCGACACCGTTGATCGGATCAAGCGTAGCCTCTGCCTCGCGCATGAGTGCGCGCACCGCACGTTCGAACGACGGGTCGGCAATCGTTTGTGCGATGGTCTCGTAACCCGCGAGATAGCCGAGATAGGCCATCAGCGAATGCGCGCCGTTGAGCAGACGCAGCTTCATTTTTTCGAACGGCTTTACATCGCTGACGAACTGCACGCCAACGGCATCCCACGCGGGACGCTCAGCTGCGAAATGGTCTTCGATCACCCATTGTGAAAACGGTTCTGCGCGAACGACGCCGAGGTCTTCGACGCCGAGCGCCGCGGCCACATCAACCAAATCCGCAGGCTTCGTTGCCGGCACGATGCGATCCACCATCGACGACGGAAAGCGCACGTTGTCACGCAACCACGGCATGATCTGCGGATACTGTCGCGCAACGAATTGATGCACGAGAGTTTCAAGCACCGCGCCGTTTTCGGGCAGGTTGTCGCAGCAGACAATCGTGAGCGGAGCACCACGCTTGCGGAAGCGCTCGTGCAGCCCCGCCGCGAGCACACCAAGCACGCTCACCGGCCGATCCGCATGCTCCAAATCATTGGCAATGTCAGGGTGATCCCATAGCGGTTCGCGTTTGCTGACGGTGTCGCAATAGCCCTTTTCGGTTACCGTCAACGACACAATTCTGGTTTCGGTGCGGGCGATGCGGGCGATGACCTCTGCCATTTGTCGCGGCGCGAACAGCACCTCGCGGACGCTGCCCAAGACGCGCCATGCGTCGCCTGCTTGTGAGACGCTGCGCACAGTGTACAGACCATCCTGCGGCATTAACTGATCGCGCACGGAAGCGGATTTGAGGCTCACGCCGCTGATGCCCCAATCGCCACCCGCATGTGCCATCGCGTCGTCGGTGTACACCGCCTGATGGGCGCGATGGAATGCGCCGATACCGAGGTGGACGATGCCGATACCCGCGCTCAACCGGTCATATCCGGGCCGCTGTATGCCCGCAGGCAAGGTATTGAGCGATTGCTGGTCAAGACGCACTTTCAATCCTTCACGTTCAGATACAGATCGCGCAATTCCCGCTTGAGTACCTTGCCAATCGCGCTGCGCGGCAGTTCGTCGATAAAGCGCAAATCCGACAGCCGCTGCGTCTTGCCTGCACGGGCGTTGTACCAGCTCATGAGTTGTTTCGTGTCCCCGGTAGCACCAGTTCGCGGCACGACAAAAGCGACCGGTGTCTCGCCCCAGTGCGCGGATGGCACGCCGACCACAGCGACGTCGGCTACATCAGCATGCCGACGTAATTCGCCCTCAAGATCGCTCGGATAAATGTTGTAACCGCCGCTGATGATCATGTCCTTGCGGCGATCCATCAGTGTGAGAAAACCCTCGTCGTCGAAGCGCCCAACGTCACCCGTGCGGATGAAGCGTGCGCCGCTGGCATCGAACCACTCCACCTCGCGGGTCTTGGCATCCTGATTGTGGTAGCCCGTCATCATGCTCGGCGAACGACCCACGACTTCGCCAATTGCCCCGGCAGGCAACTCCAGACCCGCTTCATCGATCAGTCGGATGTCGCTGCCGACGGCAGGACGACCAACCGTGTGCAGTTTGTCCGGATGAAGGTGTGCTTCGAGGACACAGGTGCCACCACCCTCGGTCATGCCATAGAACTCGATCAGTCCGCCGGGCCAGCGTGCGAGGACGTCAGCTTTCAGCTCCGCGCGAAACGGCGCACTGGTGCAAAACTTGGCCTGAAATGTTGACAGGTCAAATTCGCCAAACGACGGCAGCGCCATGATGCGCTGGTACTGCAC
>CAYMSY010000196.1:0-6092 GCA_964393195.1 uncultured Alcaligenaceae bacterium
CTTGCTTCCACATGTTGATGCCGATGTAGGTGGCTTCCATCGGGTCGTTGGTCAAAGGCTTGTCCTTGTGACCGGCGATGCCCTTGGCTTTGGCGTAGTCAGCCCATTTCTTGGTGAACTCGGTGTTGGCCGGGTTCTTGAGGCTCATGAAGTAGTTCCAAGCAGCGAGATGACCGACGAGTGGTTTGGTGTCAACACCGCGCAGCTCTTCTTCGCCGACCGAGAAGGCGACCACCGGAACATCGGTCGCTTTCAGGCCCTGGTTGCCGAGTTCCTTGTAGAACGGCACGTTGGAGTCACCGTTGATGGTCGAAACCACAGCGGTTTTCTTGCCTTCAGAGGAGAACTTCTTGATCTTGGCGATGATCGTTTGATAGTCGCTGTGACCAAACGGCGTGTACTCCTCCATGATGTCGGCTTCAGCGACGCCCTTGGATTTGAGGAAGGCACGGAGGATCTTGTTGGTCGTGCGCGGATACACGTAGTCGGTGCCGAGCAGCACCCAGCGCTTGGCCGAGCCGCCGTCCTTGCTCATCAGGTATTCGACGGCCGGGATCGCTTGCTGGTTAGGCGCCGCACCGGTGTAGAACACGTTTTTCGAGAGCTCTTCACCTTCATATTGAACGGGGTAGAAGAGGAGGCTGTTCAGTTCTTCGTAAACCGGCAGCACCGATTTGCGCGAAACGGAGGTCCAGCAGCCGAAGGTCACGGCGACCTTGTCCTGCGAGATCAGCTGGCGGGCTTTTTCAGCGAACAGCGGCCAGTTGGAAGCTGGATCAACAACGACCGGCTCCAGCTTGCGACCCATTACGCCGCCCTTGGCGTTGATTTCGTCGATGGCCATCAGGGCCACGTCTTTCAATACGGTTTCCGAGATCGCCATCGTGCCCGACAGCGAATGCAGAATGCCAACCTTGATCGGATCCTTCGATTGTGCAAAGGACAGCGGTGCGAGACTTGCAGCAATGATCGCAGCGGTCAGCGTCTTGACGGCGCCGCGGCGGGTAATCTGTGGCATGTCGTTTTCTCCCAATGGTCTTCAGGTTGAGTTGTAGGGCGCCCACACGGTGGGTTCAACTCTGCTTCGCAAATGCCGTGCCAAGCTTTGATCGGTGCGGGAGATGTCCGATGTGCAGGATGTGATGGCGTAATTCAGTGCGATGGCACCGTTTGCGCGATTTCATGAAATTGCGCGCACGAAAAAGAGGCGAATGCGAGATTGCAGTGCGCCGGACACAACACATGCGGGTGGCAGCCCGGGTTGCTCGTTATCGATACAGCTTTTCTATGTCAGCCTTTTCAGAAGCGGAATAAGCTGTAAAAATGGCTAAAGTCGACTTTTAATAAAAATTCGCTTCAAGCCCTTTGCAGAATGGCTTTCAGTGAAAAGCCATGTCGTGCTGCTGATCGTCGAAATGACCCGCTGCGCGCCCCGGAACGGTCGCTTCGGTTCCAGTTTCGGTGCATTGAGTGCGCCGGTTTATCAATCACGGCGCAGCGCCACAGACAACTCGGCACAATGCTGGCATGACCGCACGCAAAGATCACCTTGACGGGCTCGCCGTAACCATTCTGCTGGCCTGCTGCCTGTTCTGGGGCCTGCAGCAGGTGCTGGTGAAGGCGACGATCCCCGAGGTGCCGCCGGTGTTGCAGGCGAGCGTGCGCTTTGCCGGTGCGCTGGTGATCCTGTGGGCATGGTGCGCATGGCGAGGCATCCGCCTATTCCAGCGCGACGGGACGCTGGTCGCCGGTCTCATCGCCGGCACGTTGTTCGCGGCGGAGTTTGCCTGCCTGTTTGTCGGTCTCAAATACACCAGCGCATCGCGGCTGACGGTGTTTGTGTACACCTCGCCGCTGTGGGTGGCGCTGTTGCTGCCACTGTTCGTGCGCTCGGAAAAGCTGCGTCGCGTGCAGTGGGTCGGACTTGCCTGCGCGTTTGCGGCGATCGTGTTCGCGCTGCGCGACGGATTCCTGCCCGGCATGACGCGGGCGCCGGAGCAATGGCTGGGTGACTGTCTGGCGCTGGTGGCGGGCATGCTTTGGGGCCTCACGACGGTCGTCATCCGCTCGTCGACGCTGGTGAAGGTCTCCGCCGAGAAGCTTTTGCACTATCAGGTGGGCGTCAGCGCGGTCACGTTGCCACTGCTGTCGCTCGGGCTCGGTGAAGCGTGGCATTTCAACTACAGCGGCTTCGCTTGGACCTCGCTGGTGGTGCAAACGGTGATCGGCGCATTCGCCAGCTATCTTGCCTGGATGTGGATGCTGGGCCGCTATCCGGCGACCAAGGTGTCGGTGTTTGTGTTCCTGACGCCGATGTTCGCGCTGCTGTTCGGCGCCTGGTGGCTCAAGGAGACGGTGACGCCGACGCTGGTTTTCGCGTTGGGCTTTGTCGCGATGGGCATCGTACTGGTGACTCGCAAACCGGGCTGACGCCGCAGCCAGCGCCGGACGCGCTAAAGTAGCGCATCCTCATGAACAGTACCCGACCCGCCCCGACAGTGCGGCCCGATCTTGACGTTGCCCAGTGGCGCGACGTGTTCGGCCAGCTTGATGCACTGCTGGAAGTACCGGCGGAGCAGCGCCTTGCCGCGCTCGGAGCGAAGGCAGCGGTCGTGAACGACGGCACCGTGGCGTCGGTACTCAGGGATTTTTGCGAACGCACTTCGATGGCGGATGCGCCGGAAACCGCAAACATCGCTTCGATCTCGAACGCCCTGCTGGCTGGCACGCGTCCGGAGGCCGGGCATCGTTGCGGTAACTATCGCTTGATCGAGGCGATCGGACAGGGCGGCATGGGCAGCGTCTGGCGCGCTGAACGCATGGACGGGCTCTATCAAAGTCAGGTCGCGATCAAATTGCTCGGCTCGCTCGCGCTGTCGGCACATGCGCGCGCCCGGTTCGCGCGCGAGGGCGAGCTGCTGGCACGGCTCACACACCCGCACATCGCGCGCCTTCTCGATGCAGGCCTCACCGACGATCACCAGCGCTTTCTGGTGCTGGAACTGGTCACGGGGCAGGACATCCTGACGTATGTGCAGGCGGCTGCGCTCGACCGGCGCGCGATCCTCGTCCTGTTTCGCCAGATTCTGTCGGCGGTCGCCTTTGCGCACAGCCAGCTCGTGGTGCATCGCGACATCAAGCCGGGCAACGTGATGGTGACGACCGACGGACAGGTGAAGCTGCTCGATTTCGGTGTGGCGAAACTGATCGACAGCGATGAAATCGAAGACAACCTCACGCGGGTCGTTGGCGCGGCCTACACGGAGGCCTACGCAGCGCCGGAGCAGTTACGCGGTGATACGGTTGGCACCGCCGCCGACATCTTTTCGCTGGGCAGCCTGTTGCATCAACTTCTGCTTGGCGCGGTTCCGCAGTGGTCGGTTGCCAAGCGTGATCTGAAGCCCGGCATGCGACCCGCGTTTGCGGAAGCGGCGAGTGCCGCGCTGCCGGCAGACCTGCGCGCGATCATCCTGAAGGCGCTGGCCGTTGCTGCCGATGAACGCTATGCGACGGTTGCCGCGTTCGACGATGATGTCGCGCGATTTCTCGCGGGTGAGGCGGTGCACGCGCAGCCAGCGACCCGGCTTTATCAGCTGCGCAAGTTCATCTCGCGGCATCGCTGGTCCGCGCTGGCCGGTGCTGCGGCGAGTCTTGCTGTGATCGCCAGTCTCGGCGTTGCCCTCTGGCAGCTGCAGGAAGCGCGCGAACAGCGCACCCAGGCGTTGCAGGAGGCGAGCCGTGCCAACGAGGTGACGACCTTCCTGACCGATCTCTTCCGCGCCTCCGACCTGCGCATGCCGTCATCGCAGGACAAGCGCACGTTGACGGCGCTGCAACTGCTCGACGCCGGTCGCGAAAAATTGAAGACCGAGCTCGACGATCATCCCGAGACCAAGGTCGCGCTGCTCGGCGTGCTCGCCGAGGTCTACGGCATCATGGGCGATGGCGAAAAATTCGTTGCACTCAACGACGAGCGCATCAAACTCGCAAGTGCGCGCCTCGGGCCAGCTCATCCGGCGGCGCTCAATGGACGATTTACCGATGCCGAGGCCGACCTCTATTCCGGGAACTACGACGCAGCGCGCACCACGCTGCTGACGCTGCAGGAACCGTTCCGCCGCGTCTTCGGCGAACAGAGCGAGCGCTATGCCTACTGGCTCGCCACCTTTGCCGATCTCGAACGTCGTGCGCGCAAGGAACCGATAGAGCAGGTGCTGGCCCGGTTCGAGACTGCGCTCGCGGTGTTTCGGCGCATCAACAGCCGTTCGGAAGAGCACGGCATCGCGCTGCAGAATTATTCGACGGCGCTGGATGCGGCCGACCGGTTCGAGGACTCGCTGGACATGGGCGGCAAGGCCATTGCGTTGCTGGAATCGCTCAAGAACTTCGATCACGGCGGACTGGCCATCGCCTACAGCCGGCGCGCGCAGACGCTACAGAAACTCGGTCGCCACGATCAGGTCGAAGCCGAACTCGACAAGGCACTGTCGCTGGCGCGCCAGAGCTACGGCGTGACCGCCACGGTGTACCTGAATGGTGTGCTGTCGAAAGCGAAATGGCTGCACGGACGCGGGCGGCGCGCCGAGGCCTGGGCACTGATCGACCAGGTGTTTGCTACATCGCGGCAGCCGTCGTCGGATGTTCTTGGCGTGCCGGAGCAATACTTCGTTCGAGGTTCGCTATTGATGGAAGAACAGCGCTTCGGCGAGGCCATTGCCGATCTGGCGCGGGCGGTCGAGGGCTGGCGAACGGCGGCGAATAATCCGTCGCGCCTGCAAAAGGCCGAAGCGGCGCTGGAACGCGCCAAAGCGGCTGCCAAGTCCTGACCTCGTGAAACGCTGCTGCCGAAGTCGGCCGTCGCGGCGCCGTTGCAGCGATGATGGAAACCACGCCGCACTTGCGTCTGGACGGACATGAATCTTCGCCGCACTCCGAGCCGATCCTGTCCACGCCAAATCGTCCGCGCATGAGCTCACCGATTGACCACGTTACGCGCGTTCGCTGGAAGTGGCTGTTCGGCATCGCTTTCGTTGTCTATGGCGCTTATGCGCTGGTTCAGCGCTGGATTTTCTGGCGATGGGATAGCGACTGGAAGATCACCGATCTGCTGGTTGAGCCCGGCAGCCTGTTGCTGGGCACGTGGCTGATCGTCGCTGCGTTGCGCGGGACGCGTGAGCGCCTGAGCTATGGCGCAGTGACCGTGCGAACCAGCCCGTGTCCGGCACGTCCGGGCATGGCGATGGAACTGGTGGTGCAACTGCCGTCGGGCATCGCGGCGGGCGAAGTGGTGCAATTGGCGCTGGTGTGTCATCTCGCGGAGCCGGACAGTGACGGCGTCAACTACACGCAGCGCTGGCGACTGGAGCGCGATGTCGCGGCGGAATCAATCGGCTCAGCGGGGCAGGGCGTGACGGTGAAAACGTCGTTCGAGCTTCCACCGACACCCGCGGAACAGATCCCGACCGGGCAAAACTACGAACTGCTGACGCTGCACGTGAGCCACCCGCGCGGGCTCGACCGCGAGTTCGCGCTGGACTGGCACTGGCAGGGCTGACGACGGTGGGCATCTGGACGCGGTCGCGCCGATGATTTGAACGCAAAAATGTATATAGCTAATTGTTGAAATGCCCATTCAATAAGGGCTACGAGGCCATTTACGGCAAAAGTCGATATTTGCACGAATTCTCCTGTATGCCCTGTGAAATATAGGTTTCAATAAAAAGCTGCAAATGAAAATCTCATGCCCTGATGGACTTCCGACACCGCTTGCGTCTGGACTGGTGAGCGTACGTTGAGCGTCAAACCTGATGCTGGTCGCGAACGAAAGGCGCCTGTGATGCCCCGAATTTCTTCCGTTGCGGCTGTCGGACTGATGGCACTGGCGTGCCTGGCTTTTGCGGCACCGGACGCGCAGGCGTCCACCTGTCCGTTCGACGGTGGCGGTTCCGATGCGATCAATGACAGTATCGTGCTCACTCGCTACGCGCTCGGGATCACCGGCGCGCCGCTCGTCGCCAGTACGCGCTACGCGAGCCTTGATCCAATGCAGGTCAAGGGCAACAGCGAATGCGTCGGCTGCGCGCTCGACGTGA
>CAYMSY010000197.1:0-6052 GCA_964393195.1 uncultured Alcaligenaceae bacterium
GCCGAACCTGAAGGCGACGAAGGCGGCGACACGCAATCGATCGTTGAATCATTCGACGCACTGACCGAACCGGCTGACCGGGAGCTGATACTGGACGGTAGCGATGCATTGACTGCGTTCGCTGCCGAAGACGTAGTACCCGCCATCGATACGGCCGATAGTGGTGAATCCGACGCAAATCTGTCCGGGGACCGGCCCGACGCACCGGAATGGGACGCGGCAACGACCGTCGCGGTCGACACCGAAACCGACGCCGAGGCACCGTCACTGGATTTGTCGGAATGGGGCAGCACCGGTGCGGGCAGCTTCGATGACGACGACGAATCGTTCGAATCACAACGGGCGACGCCGGTCAGTCTGGTCGAGCACCTGCGCTCGCAACTGGTACTCGTCGATGAAAGCCCGGAAGTCCTGCAACTGGTCCGTGCGCTGATCGAGAGTCTGGATGAAAACGGCTTCCTGTCGGTTACCAAGCAAGACATCGATGCCTTGTTGACGCACGAGGACAGCGACGCCGAGGCGATTTCCGATGACGACTGGGACGCGGCTGTGCACGCGTTGCAGCGACTCGATCCGCCAGGTGTCGGCGCGAGCGATCTGAGAGAGTGTCTGCTGCTGCAACTTGCGGTGTTGCCGAACAACGCCCCGACCCGGCTTGCGCGCCGGGTGGTCGGCGAAGCCCTGGAACATCTGGGGCGCCGGGACTATCTGCGAATCCGGAAACTCCTCGATATCGATGAAACGGAGCTCAAGGCGGCACACGCCGTCATCCGGACCCTCACACCGCACCCCGGTGCGCCATTTGCCGACGTCACGGCGAGCCAGATGGTGCCGGACGTCATCGTGCGCCGCAACAAACGGCGCTGGGTCGCAGAACTCAATCCCGCTGCGGTTCCGCGGCTGACGGTCAACAGTGTTTATGCCGACATGTTGCAACGCCAGAAAGAAGGAAGGTCCACTCCGCTATCAACGCAGTTGCAGGAAGCGCGCTGGTTGGTTAAGAATGTGGCTCAGCGGTTCGATACGATTCTCAGGGTATCCAGCGAGATTGTGGAAAGACAACAAGCCTTCTTTGATCACGGCGAAGTCGCCATGCGACCGCTGGTGTTGAGGGAAGTTGCCGATGCTCTGGGCCTTCACGAATCAACCGTTTCCCGCGTGACCACCCAGAAGTACCTGAGTTCGTTGCGCGGCTCCTTCGAGCTCAAATACTTCTTCGGTAGCCATGTGGCGACCGATGCCGGCGGCGCTGCGTCGTCAACCGCGATTCGCGCCATGATCAAAACCCTAATTTCCGAGGAGGACACAGCCGATCCACTGACCGACAGCCGCATAGCCGAGCTTCTTGGGGAGCAGGGCATCATTGTGGCGCGACGGACAGTCGCAAAGTACCGGGAACTGCAGAACATCGCCCCGGTCAACCTGAGACGGCGTAGCTGATCTGTCGATGGTGATCAGCACCGTACGCCCGATCTTCACTTTTTGTTATCGAGAGGTACGCTCATGAATTTGCACATTACCGGCCATCATGTCGCCGTGACCGATGCACTCCGTGCTTACGTGGTTTCCAAGCTGGATCGCGTCAACCGGCACTTTGATCACGTCATAGATGTGAACGTGGTGATGTCGGTGGAAAAACTGAGGCAAAAAGTGGAAGCCAATGTGCATGTCAGCGGCCGTGAAATTCACGCCGCGTCCGAAGGGGAAAATCTGTACGCCGCCATCGACGAGCTGGCAGATCGCCTCGACCGCCAGGTAGTGCGTCACAAGGAACGGCTGCAGGTTCATCGCGACGCGGGTTTTGAGCGCAAGCGCGTTGATCTCAACTAGCCCGGCGCGATAGAGACTGAAACGGTGCGTCAACGACTCTGCCAGACGAATTGACGCACTGCACTAGAATTGATGGCGTAACTGCGGCGTTGCAGCCATCCCTGCGAAGCTGTGGCTGCCATGATCGCCAGGGTCAGTTTGACCACATGCAGAACTATCGGATTGTCGCCACCCGTGAGCCGCCTCGCTGATCTTCTCACCCCCGAAAACGTGTTGCTTGACCTTGACGTCAACAACAAACGGCGTTTGTTCGAGCTGATCGCGCTTGAATCCGAACTTCGCTACGACCTGACGCCGACGGTCACGGTCGACAGCCTGCTGGCACGCGAAAAGCTGGGCTCGACCGGGCTCGGGCAGGGCATTGCCATTCCGCACGGCCGGATTCGTGGTCTCACCAAAGCCATTGGCTATTTCGCGCGACCGAAGAACCCCATCGTTTTTGAAGCGCCGGATGGTCAGCCGGTTCGCGACATTTTTGTACTGCTGGTGCCGGAAGCGGCCACCGACGAGCATTTGCAAATCCTGTCGGAGCTGGCGCAGCGCTTTTCCAATCGCACGTTCCGCGACGCGCTGTCTGCGGCCAACGACCCCAAGGCGATCCACGCCTTGTTCAGCGCGCCGCAGTAGTCCTTCGTGCGCACGGTCGAAATCTCCCGCCTGTTCGAGGAAAATCAGGAGCGCCTCGACATCGAATGGGTAGCCGGCCGTGATGGCGGCGGACGCGTTCTGTCACGGGACACCACCGCCCAGGCACACGTTGGCCTCGTTGGCCACATGAACTTCATTCACCCGTTCCGGGTGCAGCTGATCGGCCCGGCCGAGATGGCTTACCTCAATACGCTGCCGGTAACCGAACAGGAAGCGACGTTTTCCCGCCTGCTGGTGGACGAACTGGGCGGCATTTTTGTCTGCGGTGTCGGTGACCCGCCTGCTTACATGATCGCGCAGTGTGATCGCGCGCATGTGCCGCTCATGAAGTGCCCGCACCCGAGCCCGCACGTCGTGGACGTGCTTCGCCTCTACCTGTCGCGCATGCTGGCGGCCAACGCGACGTTGCATGGCGTCTTCCTTGACGTGCTGGAAATGGGGGTGCTCATTACTGGCGCCTCCGCCATCGGCAAAAGCGAACTCGCGCTGGAACTCATCAGCCGTGGTCACGGACTGATTGCCGACGACATCGTCGAGGTCTACAAAATGTCGCCGGAGCTCATCGAAGGCCGTTGCCCCGATGTGCTCAAGGACTTTCTCGAAGTCCGCGGCATCGGCATCCTGAACATCCGCACCACCTTCGGCGAGACAGCAGTGCGCCCGCGCAAATCGCTCAAGCTCATCGTGCATCTGGAAGATCACAGTGACGAACAGTTCAAGCGGCTCGACCGCATGAACGTCAACGCGAGTTTTCAGGAAATCCTCGGCGTCAAGATTCGCAAGGTCGTCATCCCGGTCGCGGCCGGTCGCAACCTTGCCGTGCTTGTCGAAACGGCCGTGCGCAACTTCGTGCTGAATTTGCGCGGCATTGACTCCACCCGTGAATTCATTGAACGTCAGGCCAAGCTCATGGAGGAAGGCTGATCACCAGCCGTCATTTCCATGCAACTCATCTTGGTGCTGGGAGTTTCCGGCGCAGGTAAAAATGTCGCGCTCGGTGCGCTTGAGGACGTCGGTTTCGCGATCGTCAACAATCTGCCTGCTGCGCTGCTGGTCGATACAGTCGACGCGATGCTGGCAACCCATGCCCAGCCGCTCGCCATCAGCCTGAACGCGCACTCGCCGACTTTCGTGCAGGATTTTGATCGCGGCTGCGAAACGATCCGCCGCACGCATCCAAACCTGCCGCTGCGGGTCATCCGCATCGACGCCAGTGAATCCACCCTGTTGCGCCGTTTCGCTGAAACACGGCGCAAACATCCGTTTGCCAGCGACAGCAGCACGCTGCAGCAGGGCATCACCGAAGAGCGCTCGCGCCTGCACGCCGTGGCCGAAACCGCGTTCGACATCGACACCAGCGCAACCAGCACCCATCTGTTGCGTCAGCGCGTACGACATTTCGCGGCCGCGCTGGGGAATCGCGTCGAACTCCCGCTGCTGGAAATTTCGTCATTTGCCTACCGGCAGGGCATTCCACCGGATGCCGATCTCGTATTCGACGCCCGCATCCTGCCAAATCCGTTTTACGAGCCCGGCCTCGCCGCACTGACCGGGCGCGATGCGCCGGTGATGGAGTATCTGCGTGCACAGCCGGAAACCGCAACGCTGGTCAACGCGATCGCCAGTTACGTGCGTGCCTCACTGCCCGGATTCGTCGCCGACAACCGCGCCCGTGTACACATCGCCATCGGTTGCACCGGCGGCAAGCATCGCTCGGTCTATGTCGCCGACGCGCTCAAGGGTCTGCTCGCCGGTGAAACGCGTGTGCTGCGCCATGATCGCGAACATCCTTTGCCGGAATAAATTACAAAAAAAGTCGTCCCATGCTGTCATTTCTAACCAGTAAATTCGCGAAACCGCTGCCGGAGCGCATCGCCCTGTTTCCACTCGCCGCCACCCTCTTCCCCGGCGGTCGCCTCGGGCTCAAGGTCTTCGAGCAGCGCTATCTCGAACTCGCCAAAGCCCGCATCGCCGACAACGAACTGTTCGGCGTGGTCACACTGACCGGTGGCGGCGAAGTCGGCGGCAATCAGGCGTTCGCCAACATCGGTACTGCCGCGCGCATCCAGTCGTACGACGTGCCGCAGGCGGGCATCTTCCTGCTCGACGTGGTCGCCGAAGACCGGTTCGAGGTGCTCAAGTCGTCGGTCGACGCCAACGGCCTGCATCAGGCCAAAGTCCGCTGGATCCGCAACGAGCCGAAGGTCAAGCTTGGCGCCAATTACACGGAACTGGCCACCATGCTCGCGCAGGTGATCGAAAAAACCGGTGCCGAGCGCTTCGCCGAGCCGTTCGCGCTGGATGATTCGTCGTGGGTCGGTTCGCGCCTCGTGGAGATCCTGCAATTGCCGCCCTCCATCAAGCAAAGCCTGCTCGAAATCAACGACGCCGAACTGCGCCTTAAAACGGTCAAGCAGCTGCTCAGCCGCGTTGCAGGCAACAGCGCCGCGCGTCCTTCGTAAAATCACGGATTCAGACACTTTTAACCGTGCGTGCTGGACACGCAGCGAAATACTATGGCCGGTCACAGTAAATGGGCAAACATCCAGCACCGCAAGGGTCGCCAGGATGCAAAAAAAGGCAAGATTGCCACTCGCCTGATCAAGGAAATCGCGGTCGCCGCCAAGATGGGCGGCAGCAGCCTCGACGGTAATCCGCGCCTGCGTCTGGCGGTCGACAAGGCCTACGACAACAACATGACCAAGGACACCGTCGAGCGCGCGATCAAGCGCGGCGCCGGAGAGGTTGACGGCGCCAACTACGAAGAAATCCGCTACGAAGGCTACGGCATCAACGGCGCGGCGATCATTGTCGATTGCCTGACCGACAACCGTCAGCGCACGGTGAGCGAGGTGCGCCACGCGTTCAGCAAATACGGCGGCAATCTCGGCACCGATGGCTCGGTCGCCTTCCTGTTCAAGCACTGCGGCACGCTGCTGTTCGCGCCGGGCGCCGATGAGGACAAACTCATGGAAGCCGCGCTCGAAGCGGGCGCGGAAGACGTGGTGACCAACGACGACGGTTCGATGGAAGTCATCACCGGCCCCTACGATTTCGTGAACGTGAAAGAAGCGCTGGCCAAGGCCGGTTTCAAGTCCGACGCCGGTGAAGTAACGATGAAGGCGCAGAATGAGGTCGTGTTCACCGGCGAAGATGCCGTGAAAATGCAGAAACTGCTCGACGCGTTCGACGCCGTGGACGACGTGCAGGATGTGTACACGTCAGCGGTCATTGAGGAGTAGGTAATGGGCTGGTTTTCCAAAAGCGACGACGGATTCTTCCTTTCCACCACCACGCCACCGGGCATTGAACTGAGCCAGTATCTCGGTGTGGTCAATGGTGAAGCCATCATCGGTGCCAACATTTTTCGCGACATGTTTTCGTCAGTGCGCGACATCGTCGGCGGTCGCGCGGGCGGCTACGAGCGTGCGCTCTCGGGCGCGCGTGACGCCGCGCTCAAGGACCTGATCGAAGCCGCAAAAGAACGCGGCGCCACGGGCGTCATCGGCATCGATTTCGACTACGAAGTGCTCGGCGAAACCAACGGCATGATGATGGTTGCCGTGAGCGGCAC
>CAYMSY010000198.1:0-6004 GCA_964393195.1 uncultured Alcaligenaceae bacterium
TTGAGCAGGCGATAAGCCTTCGGCAGTGGTACGGGGAGTAGCTTCGGAGTCGGGATGCTGGCTTGCATCCTGTCAGTGTAGAGGCACGGGAAGCGGGGGAAACTCAGGAGAGTGTCGGGGAAACGCTCTGGCTAAGCTTCCTCTGCTTCCCGCGCATCGCTCAGTTCATCACGGTGATGAAACGAGGTCAGTGGGCAATTGTCATGCGGTGTCAGCGCGAACGCTTTGACGAATCGCATCAACAGCAGCCGGTTAGGCGAACGCTTTGCTGAGCATCGCGATCAGCGCGGGGCTGTCGACGATGGCGGCACCCTGGAAGGCGGTGGCGATGACGGTGGTGCTGGCAAGGCTCAGTGTCACTGCGATTGCACCGGTCAGAGCGCGTTCTGTGCGGGTGAGCATGCCGAGGAATTTGGTGGTTTTCATGATGTAGTCCCTTTGTTTTGTTTGCATGGCGTCGTTGCCATGGAACGTAATGTAGAGAGACATCAAAACCCCCGCGATGGGCACGCGACGAAATGCGGGTGGAATGCGTGAAACGTAGAAAACGCGCGCGAAATGAAAACTGGCCGAGCCGCAAAGGGGCGCTCAGGCGGTGTGATCAACGGAATTCGGGCCGGAAAAACCGTACCCGCAGGTTCTGTCGCCTAAAAAACTAGAACGGCGCTTCGCTGGTAAAGGAGAGCACATCGCCGGAGACGGGATGCGCGAAGCGAAGCTCACTGGCGTGCAGCATCAATCGCGGCGACAGCATCTGGATACCCGGCGGCGCATACAGCGAATCACCAAGCATCGGATGCTGTCGGGCGGCCATGTGTACCCGCAACTGGTGCGAGCGGCCGGTGACGGGCATCAATGCGACGCGTGTCGTGTGCAGCGTCGCGTCACGTGAAAGCACACGATAGCGCGTGAGTGACGGTTTGCCCTGTTCGTGGTCGACCATCTGTCGCGGACGATTGGGCCAGTCGCAGATCAGTGGCAGGTCAATGCTGCCTTCACCATCTTCGACGAGACCCGCGACCACAGCAACGTAGCGTTTATGGACTTCGCGCGTCTCGAACGCGCGACCGAGAATGCGTTGCGCCTCAATGCCGCGAGCGAACAGCATAAGCCCCGAGGTTTCCATGTCGAGCCGGTGCACGATGAGCGCGTCGGTGAATTGCGCCTGCACTCGGGCGGACAGACAGTCCTGACGGTCAGGACCGCGCCCCGGAACCGATAGCAGCCCCGATGCTTTTTCGGCGACGATAATGGCGTCGTCCGAAAAATGAATGCGGGTCGCGGCCTCGACAAGCATGACGCTAACGCTTCACTTCGCCGACAACGAGATATTCGAGTAACGCTTTTTGCGCATGAAGCCGGTTCTCCGCTTCGTCCCACACTACGCTCTGCGGGCCGTCAATCACTGCGGCTGTTACTTCTTCACCACGGTGCGCAGGAAGGCAGTGCATGAACAACGCCGATGAATCCGCCAGTGCCATCATTTCTTCATCGACGCACCAGTCAGCAAATGCTTTCTTGCGCGCTTCCGTTTCAGCTTCAAAGCCCATGCTGGTCCAGACGTCCGTGGTCACCAGATGCGAGCCACGTGCCGCTTCGAGCGGATCGGCGAATACCCGGACATGGCCTTCGGCCTCGGCCAGCATCGACTCGGGGATCTGATAGCCCGGAGGCGTGGACGCATGCACCGTGAACCCCAATACCTTCGCGGCCTGCAACCACGAATTGAGCATATTGTTGGCGTCGCCCACCCATGTGACTATCTTGCCCTTGATGTCGCCACGCTGCTCAACGAAGGTGAAGATGTCGGCCAGCACCTGGCAGGGATGATGATCATCGGTGAGGCCGTTGATTACGGGAACGCGCGAATATTCAGCGAACTTTTCGACAACGTGTTGATGAAAGGTACGAATCATCACAACGTCAACCATGCGACTGACCACACGCGCCAGATCTTCAACCGGTTCACCGCGAGACATCTGTGATGTCTCGCTAGTCAGGAAGATGGCCGAACCGCCCAGCTGGTTCATTCCAGCCTCGAAAGACACGCGGGTACGGGTGGAATTCTTTTCGAACACCATGGCCAGCGTGCGGTCACGCAGCGGGTGATACAACTCGTAACGCTTGAAGCGGTCCTTGATGATTCGCGTGCGTTCAAACAGGTAGGCGTACTCCTCGGCGGAGAAATCGCTCATTTGCAGGAAGTGACGCACTTTGGCGACCGGTGCTGCTTTGGTGCCGGTGGTTGCTTTGTGGGCGGCGGGCATAGGCATTGCTACTGCAGTGCTTCTAAAAACAGGAGTTTACTCGGGTTGCTAAAATTGAATTTGATGGAGATTCGCTCACAAGGCGCTCCTTGATAACAGGCCGGCCATGAGCACCAGCGCGTTCCCTGCGCACCCCACCTCTCACGCAACATCCGTCGACAGCGATCTCGTCATCAAGGGGATCACGCAGTCAGGGCAGCAATTTCGCCCCAGCGACTGGTCAGACCGGCTGTGTGGTGTCATGTCAGCGTTCGGCGCCGACGAGCAGTTGCGCTACAGCCCGCTGGTCACGCCGGCGCTGCGCGACGGTTTGCGCTGTGTCATCGTGCGCAGGCAGCTGGCCGAACTGGAGCCGCGGCTGTTCAAATTCTTTCTGAGTTTCGCACTGGATAACGACTTGCAGATTACGTTTGATGCCGACGCCGTTGCAACCCTACTGCCGGAAACGGTTCGACGCATGTCGCAGGATGCCCCCGTCAAGGCGCCACCTCCACCAGCGCGGGATGAGGATTACTAGTCAGGTGCAATCCCGGATTTGTCGGGTGCGTACGGTCAATGCGATCAACAAAAAAGGCCCCGCAGGGCCTTTCTTCTCACCGGAAAGCTGGCCTTAAGCCGCTTTCGCCTCGCCCATGCCCTTGACGGCGCGTACGAGATTGCTCTTCACGCGCGACGCAAGGTTCTTATGAACGATTTTCTTGTCGGCAATGCGATCGATAACCGATTGCGATTCCTGCATCTGTTTCATGGCAGCGCCCTGGTCGCCAGCAGCGACGGCTTTCTGCACTTTTTTCACAGCCGTGCGCAACTGCGTACGGAGGGCTGCGTTGTGGGCGCGTTGCTTGTCGTTCTGACGGGCGCGCTTCTTAGCTTGGGCGGAATTTGCCATGGCGGAATATTTCTTTGTGCGTAACGAATTCGGTGAACCCGCTATTCTACGGGGAAATTCCCTGACCTGCAAGCTGTGAACCTGTTCAAAGCCATCGTTGGCGTTTCTGCCCTGACCACGCTGTCTCGCGTGGCAGGACTGGTGCGCGAGATCGTGACGGCCAAGGTTTTTGGCGCCGGCGCCGTAAACGACGCCTTCGAGATCGCCTTCCAGCTTCCGAACATGATGCGGCGGCTCTTTGCGGAAGGGGCTTTCGCCCAGGCGTTCGTGCCGCTGATTGCTGAATACAAGGGACAAAGAGGCGAAGCGGCCACTCACAAACTTGTCAATCGAGTGGCGACCCTGCAGTTGGTCGTGTTGCTCGTCGTGACGGCCGCCGGCATCCTGGCCGCGCCCTGGTTGATTCCTTTGTTTGCGTCTGGTTTTGACAAAACCGAGGGAAAAACGCTGCTGGCGACCCAGCTTCTGCAGATCATGTTTCCCTATTTGATGTTCATTTCGCTGACCGCGCTGGCGGGCGGGGTGATGAACATCTGGAAGAAGTTCGCGATCCCGGCGTTCACGCCGGTTCTATTGAACGCTTGCATGATTGGCGCCGCGCTGTGGGGCGCGCCCTACTTCAAACAACCGATTCACGCGCTGGCCTGGGGCGTGCTGGCGGGCGGTATCGCGCAACTCGCGTTGCAGCTATGGCCCCTTTACAAGCTTGGCATGTTCCCACGTCTTGACTTCCACTTTCGCGATGAGGGCGTGCGGCGCATGCTCAAAACCATGGGTCCGGCCGTTCTCGGTGTTTCCATTGCCCAGGTGAGCCTGCTCATCAATACCAACTACGCCTCCTTTTTTGGCGATGGCGCTGTAAGCTGGCTAAAAAAAGCGGATCGGCTCATGGAGCTGCCCACCGCACTGCTCGGCGTGGCCATTGGCACCGTGATCCTGCCTGCGCTGGGCACGTTGCGCAACGAGAAAAACACACGTGGCTACGCTGATCTGCTCGACTACGGGATGCGATTCGCGCTCATCGCCACGTTGCCGGCAATGGCGGTGATGACAATTCTCGCCGCTCCGATGGTTGCCACGCTTTATCAGCGCGGCGCCTTTACGGCAAAAGACGCCCTGCAAACCGGGCCGGCAGTGGCTGCTTACGCGGTTGGCATCATCGCGCTGGTATGGATCAAGATTCTTGCCCCCGCTTTCTATGCACAGCAAGACACCGCGACGCCGGTGAAGATCGGCGTTCGCGTGCTGATAATCACGCAGCTCTTCAACGCGCTGTTCGTCTGGGTGCTGTTTGACCGCTATGCGCCGCATCTGAAACATGCTGCGCTGGCGCTATCGACCAGTCTGGGGGCAGTTCTCAATGCCTACTGGCTGTATCGCGGATTGCGGCAGCGCGAGCTCTATGCGCCGCAGCCGCGCTGGATGCGCTTCACCCGGCAACTGCTGGTGGCGACGGCACTGGCGACTGCTGTTGTACTCGTCGCGCGCCCGACTGACGCGTGGTGGGTCAGCGTAGGCGAAATCCAGCGCGTAGTGATGCTCGCTACCTTGTTTGCGTTGGGTGGATTTACATACCTGGGCACGTTGTACTGCTTCGGATTCAGGCTGCGTGACGTACGGCGATAGCGATGCTGACCTCAAATGTTGAGTCAGCAACGCTGATTGCTACGCCTTGTTTTCGCGAAGCATCTCCACCACCGCGCGCAGCGCTGCCAGATAAGAGTGCGGGCCGAGGCCCTGCACCGTGCCTTTGACTGCTGGCGAAATGATGGAGTGGGCACGCCACACCTCACGCGCGGCGATGTTCGACATATGCACTTCCAGCGTCGGAAATGGCATTGCCTTGATCGCGTCGTGCAGCGGCACGCCATGTTGCGTGAGGCCGGCGGGATTTACCAGCGCGCCTTGCGCATCGTCGATGTGCTCATGCAAAAAGTCGATGAGCGCACCTTCGTGGTTGGACTGGATGATCGCGAGCGTGACGTTCAGTTCCTTCGCCAGCGTTTCAAGCCTGTCGTTGATTTGGGCCAGTGTTGTCGTGCCGTAAATATGCGGCTCACGGCGCCCGAACAGATTCAGGTTCGGGCCGTGCAGAACAAGTATTTTCATGATGAGTGTTGCGGTGGTTCGCGCTACTTGCGGATGCGAGCCAGCTCGTTGTTGTAGAGCTTGACCGTTTCGGCGTCATAGCTCGCCGCGAATTTCTCGATCACTGGTTTGGCGATGTCGCGCATGCGGGCGGATTCTGCGGGCGACACTTCATTGAACTGCATGCCTTTGGCCTGCAACTCCGCAATCGCCTTGCGCGCCGCGTCACGGCTTACCTGACGCTGATAGCCACGTGCTTCGTCGGCTGCCTCGTGCATCCACTTTTGCTCGGCTGGCGTCAACTGATCCCAGAATTTTTTGCTCACGAGGATGATGTTGGCCGCATAAACGTGATTGGTCGCGCTCAGGTACTTCTGTACCTCGAAAAACTTGTTCGACAGGATCACGGCGTACGGATTTTCCTGACCGTCGACGGCTTTCGCTTCAAGTGCGCCATAGAGTTCGGCGAACGTCATCGGCACCGGATTGGCCTTGAACGCCTTGAAGGTGTCGAGAAATACCGGGTTCGGGATCACGCGAATCTTGATGCCGTCGAGATCCTCCGCTTTGGTGATCGCGCGTTTGCTGTTGGTCACGTTGCGGAAACCAAGATCCCAGTAACCGAGCGCGACCAGCCCTTTTTCCGGGAGTTTGGCCAGTAGCGATTGCCCGAGCGGACCATCAAGCAGCGCATCCGCTTGCGCGAACGTGCTGACCGAGAACGGGAAGTCGATGAGGCCGAATTCCTTGACGATACCCG